>DKBC01000105.1 GCA_002451065.1 Betaproteobacteria bacterium UBA6910 | reverse complement strand
GGCACCAAGACCCTGCAGGACCAGCTCTTTGCCCGGGACATCCCGACCGTGCGCGACGCGCTGGGAGAATCCGTGACCGCGGCGCTGCTCAAGGGCCGCGCCAACTACGTCTGTCATCACCATTTGCAGCGGGCGCTCCAGGAGGGTCGGTTCCTGAGCCGGGACGCGGTGATCCATCTCCATCTGGTGGAGCAGTACGCGCGTCACAGCGACTCCGGAGATCGCAGCGGCCTCACCGACGTTCCCGAGAACTCGCCGGTGTGGCCGGCGGTCACTTCGACCCGGGAGAATTGCCTGGGGGGCGAATGCGCCTACTACAAGGAGTGCTTCGTGATGGCCGCCCGCAAGCGTGCCTTGGAGGCGGACCTCGTGGTGGTGAACCACCATCTGTTCTTTGCCGATGTGGTGCTGCGGGACGAGGGACTGGCAGAACTGCTGCCGGCCTGCAACACCGTGATTTTCGATGAGGCCCACCAGTTGCCGGAAACCGCGAGTGTGTTCTTCGGCGAATCGGTTTCCACCTTTCAGCTCATCGACCTGGTGCGGGACATCCGGGCGGAAGCGCTGATCTCGGCGCGGGACTTCGCGCCGCTTCCGGAGGCGGCGGGCGCGCTGGAGAAGGCGGCGCGGGAGCTTCGGCTTGCGGTGCCCGGGGAAGGTGCGCGCCTGACGTTGGCCGCGGCCCGCGCCAGCGCCGCGTTCGCCGCGGCGCTGCAGAAATTGCGCGCGCGGCTGGAAGAATTGCAGGTGGCGCTGGAGACCCAGGCGCCGCGCTCCACGGAGCTGCATCACTGCTGGGAGCGGGGTGCGGCGCTGGAGCGGCGGCTCGCGGACTGGAGCGAGGAGGGCCCGGATGACCGGGTGCGCTGGGTGGAGGTATTCAGCCAGGCGCTCACCCTCAACTCGACCCCGCTATCGGTGGCGGAAATTTTCGGCCGCCAGGTCGCGGGCACGCCCCGGGCCTGGATCTTCACCTCGGCCACGCTTTCGGTGCGGGGCGATTTCGGCCATTACTGCGGAGAGCTGGGCCTCGCGGATGCGAAAACCGCCTGTTGGGAAAGCCCCTTCGACTACGAGCGCCAGGGCCTGCTTTACGTCCCGGAGGGCCTGCCCGATCCCAATAGTGACGGCTACACCGAGGCCGTGGTGAAAGCGGCGCTGCCGGTGCTGAGGGCCAGCCGGGGAAGGGCATTCGTGCTGTGCACCAGCCTGCGGGCCATGGGCAGGGCGCATGCGTTCCTGGAGGCGTCTTTCAAGCAGGAAGGACTGCACCATCCGATCCTGGTGCAGGGACAAGGCCCACGCAGTGAATTGCTGGCCCGCTTCCGGGAACTGGGCAACGCGGTGCTCATCGGAAGCCAGACCTTCTGGGAAGGCGTTGATGTGCGAGGACCGGCGCTATCGGTGGTGGTCATCGACCGGCTGCCGTTTGCGGCGCCGGATGACCCGGTGCTGGCGGCCCGCATCGAGAAGATGAGCCGGGAGGGGCGCAATGCCTTCATGGAATATCAGTTGCCCCACGCCATCATTGCCCTCAAGCAGGGCGCGGGGCGCCTGATCCGCGACGAGCGGGACAGGGGGGTACTCGTGATCTGCGACCCGCGGCTGGTATCCAAACCTTACGGCCGCCGGGTGTGGCAGAGCCTGCCCCCCATGCGGCGCACCCGCGACGCTGCCGACGTGGTGGCGTTTCTGGAGGCCGAGCCGGCGGCCGCCGAATGAGGCGGCGCTGGCGCGGACCGGCGATTGAGGCTAAGCTAGCGCGCCATGACCGAAGACACTGGGAACGCTCCGCCGCTGGCTCCCGAAGTGGAGGCCTTGCTCAAGGACCTGCGCCGGTATATTGCCGACAGCAAAGACGACTGGGAAAAGCGCCGGGAATTGCTGGACCGCATAAACGCGGTGCTGCCCGGGGGCGAGATGGAGATGTTCGTGGCGGCGGTGCGGGAGATGGGCCGGATGGGCACCAACTACGCGAACATGATGCAGACGTTCAACCAGCTCTTCGCGACCCAGCAGCCGGGAGTCCAGTTTGCGGAAATGTTTGCCCGGGGTCTGGCGGGCAATCCGTTTCTTTCCTCCGGCATGGCGCCGAATGCTTTCGATTTTTGGCGTCAGATGTCGGATTTCGTGGCGGGCCAGGCGCGGTCCTTCAGCTCCGACAACAAGTAACCCGCCGGCGCTCAGGCGGCAGCGGCTGCCGCGGGCTTGCGCCGGGTCTTTGCGCGGCGGCCTGCGGGAGCGGCCCACAGGTCGTGCTCATCCGAGTCGGTGATCCGGACTTTCACGAATTCGCCCGCGCCCAGGTTTTCCACGCCTTCCACATAAACCACGCCGTCAATCTCGGGGGCGTCGCCATAGCTGCGCGCCACCGCGCCATCGGGGCCGACGCGGTCCAGGAGCACGTTCAGGGTCTTGCCGCGCTTTGCCGCGAGACGCTTGGCACTGATACCCGCCTGAAGATTCATGAGCCGAGCGCGCCTTGACTCCTTGATCTCCTCGGGAACGTGGCCGGGCAACTGGTTGGCGGCGGCGCCGTTTACCGGCGAATAGGTAAAGCATCCCACGCGGTCGAGTTCCGCCTCCTCCAGAAACTCCAGCAAGGACTGGAA
Organism: Betaproteobacteria bacterium UBA6910; assembly: GCA_002451065.1. Classification (GTDB taxonomy): domain Bacteria; phylum Pseudomonadota; class Gammaproteobacteria; order Burkholderiales; family UBA6910; genus UBA6910. Next base: position 366 of record DKBC01000105.1, on the reverse strand, counting down.
ATCCGCTTCGGTTTCGCCGGGGAAACCGACGATGAACGTGCTGCGGATTGCGAGGTCCGGGCAGATCTCGCGCCAGCGCCGGACCCGGTCGAGGGTGTTTCCGGTCGATGCGGGGCGTTTCATGGCGCGCAGGATGCGCGGACTGGCGTGCTGGAAAGGCACATCGAGGTAGGGGAGAACGCGACCTTCCGCCATGAGGGGGATCACTTCGTCCACATGAGGATACGGATAGACGTAATGCAGCCGCACCCACACGCCCAGTTCCCCCAGGGCCCCGGCCAATTCTGCCATGCGGCTCTTTAGCGGGCGCCCCCGCCAGAAGCCGGTCCGGTATTTCACGTCCACGCCGTAGGCGCTGGTGTCCTG
>DKBC01000204.1 GCA_002451065.1 Betaproteobacteria bacterium UBA6910 | reverse complement strand
CGCCGGCCCAGGAGAAGGCGCCCGCGGCCAAGCAGCCTGCTCCGAGTCCCGCCACCCCATGAGCCTGGTTCAGCGCCAAGGTGGTGAACTCCATGTCGAGGAGATGCCCCTCGCGCGCATCGCCGAGCGATTCGGAACGCCCTGCTACGTTTATTCCCGAAGCGCGCTGGAGCGGGCCTATGCTTCCTTCGAGCAGGCGTTCGCACGCCGCGATCACCTCATTTGCTATGCGGTCAAGGCCAACTCCACCCTTGCAGTCCTGAACCTGCTCGCGCGGCTGGGCAGCGGTTTCGACATCGTGTCCGGCGGCGAGCTGGCGCGTGTGCTGGCCGCGGGGGGCGATCCCGGCAAGGTGGTGTTCTCAGGCGTCGGCAAGACTGCGGCAGAAATGCGCGCCGCCCTGGACGCGGGAATCCTGTGCTTCAACGTCGAGTCCGGGGGAGAACTGGAGCGCCTCGATGCGGTGGCGAAAGCGGCCGGGCGGCGGGCGCCGGTGAGCATCCGCGTCAATCCCGACGTGGACGCCAAGACCCATCCCTACATTTCCACCGGGTTGCGGCAGAACAAGTTCGGGGTCCCTCATTTCGAGGCACTCGCCCTGTATCGGCGCGCCAAGGGGCTCAGCCACCTGGAGGTCGCCGGCATCGACTGCCACATCGGCTCCCAGCTCACGGAGACCGAACCCTTCGTCGCCGCCCTGGAAAAGATCCTGGCGCTGGCCGACCAGCTGGAGCGGGAAGGCATTTCCATCTCCCACCTGGACGTCGGGGGAGGACTGGGCATCCGCTACCGCGACGAAGCGCCCCCGCCTCCCGCGGACTACGCGCGGGCGATCTGCTCGGCCCTGGGCGACCGGCGGCAGCGCTTGCTGGTGGAACCCGGCAGGGCGCTGGTAGGCAACGCGGGATTGCTGCTCACCCGGGTCGAGTACCTGAAGCACGGCGAGGAGAAAAACTTCGCGGTGGTGGACGCCGCGATGAACGACCTGATCCGGCCGGCCCTCTATGACGCGTGGCACGAGATCCTTCCGGTGGAGGACCGAGACGGCCCCGTGGGCGTCTACGACGTGGTGGGGCCGGTGTGCGAAACCGGGGATTTCCTCGGCCACGGCCGCCGGCTCAGGATCGCCCCCGGCGACCTGCTCGCAGTGCTCTCGGCGGGAGCATACGGGATGAGCATGAGCTCCAATTACAACTCCCGCCCCCGCGCGGCCGAGGTCCTCGTGGACGGCGGGACGGTCCATTTGGCGCGGGCCCGCGAGTCCATCGAGAGCCTGTTTGCGCTCGAGCGCCCTCTTCCCTGAGTACACCCTCCGAGCTCCGGATCGCGGCGCGTGGCATCGGCGCCACACTGGTCCCGGGCGGTTGATTTTCTGTCAAAAAATGTTGTGGATTTTTTTTAAAGTGCATAGAATGAGGCCACCGAGCGTACGGCGATGCTCGCGGTGAAAATCACCGCGGCGAACTCGAAGAGGAAAATTCCCGCGAGTGCCCGAGTTCCGGGAGTGCGGCGAAAGCCGTGCGAGAAAACACCTGTCGCAACTTTAGAAAGGAGTAACTAATGGCTACTGCCAAGAAGAAGTCCACGGCGAAGAAACCCGCCGCCAAGAAGACTGCTAAGAAACCCGCGGCGAAGAAGAAGACCGCCAAGAAGAAGAAGTAACGCTAAGCCAGCGCATCAGGCTCCGGCCTCGCTGGCAACCGCGCGCCCCACTGGGCTGCGCAGGCCACCCGAGGTAGTGAGTCTGGCTGGATAGAACCTCGGGCGGCTGTTTGTGGTAACTCCCAACGCCGCCCTTTTCATTTTCCAGTCTCCTACCCGCCTCCCGCAGCGCCACCCCCTCCCGGTCTTTTCCGCCACCGTGTTTCCGGGTGCACGGTGGGACTCCCGCCAGCCGGCGCGCGAGCCGGACGCTCCATCCGTTTCGATCCTCAGCCCCGGCCCTGTGGCAACCGTCACGCCTCGACCGCCACGTCTCGCCGGGCTTCACGTCCGTCCGCTTCCGCCCGCATCCCCGGCCCGAAAATGCTATACCATGAATGTGAGGGATAAGGCCGAAAACGGCCGCGGATGTCAGCATGAACGTCGGTCAACTGATTCTGGAAGGGGTGCTGAGCCTGTTCTACGTGGCACTGATCGTGGGCGCCACGGTGGTGCCCGCCTATGCGATCTGGAGCGCCGAGCGGCGCCGGCTTCAGGATCCGCAGTATTTGCGGGAAATGGGGGTCGTCGTCCGCAAGCTCAGCGCGCTGGACCGGGTGGCTGACGTTATCGGCCATTTCGACGGGGCCGATATTTACCGCTACGTGGTGTTCAAGGGCATACGCTACGACTTCCATCGCGTCATTCCCCGGGGCCTGCCTCGCGAGGTGGGGAGCAACGAGTTGTTCATGGAGCCCGGGGTGATCTACCTGGCCGGCTAGGATCCGGCCGTTCCGAACGAGAAGGGGCGTTTGCGCGACGCCTCTTCCGTTTGCGAGAACCCCGGCGACCGGCCCGCCGGCAGCCCATGCCCAGCCCGGTGGCTCCGGATTCAGGGATTGAGCTGGTGGAAGACGATGTTGGCGATCCGGAGCAATTCCGACTTTTCGAGATCGCCGCTTAGCGCGTACCCCAAGGGGCCTTCCACCCAATAGAACACGCCGACCCCGGATTCCTGGGCAAAGCGAAACGCCGTTTCCTGGTTGCCCTCAGCGCCCCGGCGCACGTACAAGGTCAGGCGACGGCCTTTGCCGTCCTGGTACATGAACTGGGCTGCCGGACCGTCCGCCGCCGGAAGCAGCCGCCCGCCCACCAAGCCGTAACCCGATTCGGCGAGGCTGGGAGCCTTGACCTCGGCATCCAGGCGCTTCGAGAGCCAGGCCACCAGATGCTGTTCCTGATCGGCACCCACTTCCACCGGGTGACGGACCTCAGGCACATAAACCGCGTGGGCAACGGCGGCCTGGCGCGCCAACGTGACAGGTTGCGGTGCGGTCATTTCCACGGCGCCGCGCATGCTCCACCCCGCAACCCCGCCCACCGCCAGCCAGGCGATCACCGCCGCATGGCGCAGCAGCGGCCAGCGCGACTCAGGTTTCGTCAGCAGGCCCGGGGGCAGCGGCTCCTCCAGCGCCGGATCGAACAGCGCGTGGAGCGCATCGTTCTGCCGGCGGTAGGCGGCGACGCGCTCCGCGGCTGCCGGATCGGAGGCAAGGTACGCCTCCACCCGGGCGGCATGCGCCGGGTCCAGTTCGCCGTCCACCAGGCTGTGCAGGTCTTTATCGTTGATCGCGGTCATTTCACTAACTTCGGGCTCGGCGATGCGCCGCCCGCCATCAATCTTCGCAGCTGCTCGCGCCCCCGGGACAGCCGGGACATTACCGTGCCGACCGGGATTCCCAGCACTTGCGCGGTCTCTTCGTAGCGCAGGTTCTCCAGTCCAACCAGTAGTACCACTTCCCGATACTCTGCGGGCAGTCTCGCCAGCGCCGCCTCGAGATCCCGAATCTCGAGGGCGTCCTCCTGGGCAGCCCGTACCGGGACTTCCAGCCCCTGCTCGTCCAGGGGCACGCCGGAATCCCGCAGCGAGCCCTGCCGCAGCTGGTTGACGAAGGTGTTGTGCATGATCGTAAACAACCATGCCCGCAGGTCGCTGCCTGCTCGCCAGAGATGGAACTTGCTCCACCCCCTTTCCAGCGTGTCCTGGACCAGGTCATCCGCGCGGTAGCGGTCTCCGGTCAGCGCCAGGGCATAACGCCGCAAGCGTGGAACGTGCTGCGCCACCTGGGCCGCGAAATCCGCCATCAGCGAAGCCCTCCGTGGACTCTCGCCCGCCGGCCCGCGGCGCGCCCCCACACAGTCCGACCCGTCCGATTCATTCCGGGTTCGTCACCATGGTAATAACAGGGCAAACGGCCGAGTTATTCCCGGCCCGGCGCCATTAGCCATAAGGAATGATCGCATCGGGAATAAAGTCCGTTTGAGCCGTGTTTGCCCAGGCAAAAGGGGCCGCGAGCAGGCCTCGCTGACGTCGAGCCAGTCTGGATTCGTTTGAGCAAATCGTCAATCGCAGGGAACATTTGATGACTCCAACATTCAAGGTCCTGGCCTTGGCCGCCGGGATCGCTGCCGGAATCAGTTCCTGGGCCCTGGCGCAAGTGAAGCCCGAGGACGCGATCCGGGCCCGGCAAGCCATCATGCGAGTCATCGCCCTCAACGTCGGCCCCATTGCCGCCGGCATCGCTCATGACAAGATGCCCTACGACCAGAGCGTGATCGTGACGAATTCCACACGCTTGCAGACCCTGTGGCAGGTGGGCCCGGACAAGTTCGCCGTCCGCGGCACCGACGAGCCGGTGCCCGGCGCCAGCCCCGCCCGCTTCCCAGGTGCCAAGCCCGGGGATTGGAACGACCACGACAAGTTCAAGTCGGCCTACGACAATGCCGACCGAGCCATCACCAAGCTGGCCCAGGTCGCCAAGTCCGGGGACGAGCAATTCGTCACGGCGGCCGTTGGCGAAACCGGCAAGGCCTGCAAAGGCTGCCACGAGGATTTCCGCGCCAAATAACCTCTCCGTTCGGCGCACTGGGGGCCGCGGCCACGCCGCGGCTTTTTTTTCGCCCCGACTGCTCACTCAGTGACGATCAACTCGGTGGCGACCACGGCACCGGTCCGCCCCGAATCCGCCCATCCGAGGGCCAGTCATCCGCCCCGCGAAGTCCTTCCGCCAGAGCCTTGGGCGAGGCGCGCGGCGACCCCTCGCCGGGCGGTCCGCGGCGCGGTCTCCGGACTGGCCCAGGCGGACACCCTGACCCCGGGACGAGTCCCGCGTCAGCCCTTGATAAGCAGCAGGGTTGCCAGCCCGAGAAAGATGAAAAAGCCGCCGCTGTCGGTGATGGCGGTGATGAGCACGCTGGCACCGGCCGCGGGGTCGCGCCCGAGCTTGAACATGGCCAGCGGGATGAACACTCCCGCCAGCGCCGCCAGCATCAGGTTCAGGATCATGGCCAGGGTCATCACCAGACCGAGCGACACGCTCTGGTAAAAGAAATACGCAAACAGCCCCACCAGGCTCCCCCAGACGACACCGTTCAGCATGCCGATGCCGATTTCCTTGGCAAATAGCTGCCTGGCGTTGGCCAGACTGATCTGTCCCAGGGCCAGGGCGCGCACGATGAGGGTGATGGTCTGGTTGCCGGAATTGCCGCCGATGCCGGCCACGATGGGCATCAGCGCCGCCAGCGCCGCCAGTTTCTCGATGGAACCCTCGAACACGCCGATCACCCGGGAGGCGATGAACGCCGTAACCAGGTTGACCCCGAGCCAGGTCCAGCGGTTCTTCAGGCTCTTCCAGACCGGGGCGAAAATGTCCTCCTCTTCCCGCAGGCCGCTCAGGCTCAGGACCTCGGCGCTGGACTCCTCCCGGATGAAGTCAACGACGGCGTCGACGGTGAGTCTGCCCACCAGCTTGCCGTTGGCGTCGGTCACCGGGGCTGAAATGAGATCGTAGCGCTCGAACGCCTGGGCCGCCTCCCGTCCGTCGTCGTCGGGCTCGAAGCTGACGATGTCGTCTTCCATCACCGCCGCCACCATGACCTCCGGATCATGCAACAGCAGGCGGTTGAGGGGTAATTCCCCCTGAATCACGCCCAGTCGATCCACCACGAACAGCTTGTCGGTGTGGTCGGGAAGTTCATCCATCCGCCGCAAGTACCGCAACACCACCTCGAGGGTCACGTCCTCGCGGATCGTGACCATGTCGAAGTCCATGAGGGCTCCGACCGTGTCCTCGGGATAGGAAAGCGCCGCGCGCAGCTGGTCCCGTTCCTCCGGAGACAGCCGCGTGAACACGTCCTGGATGACCTCGTGGGGGAGGTCCGGGGCCAGGTCGGCGATTTCGTCGGTATCGAGCTGTCCGACGGCGTTGGCCAGCTCGCCGGTGTCCATGGCCGCGATGAGCGATTCCCGGACGGCGTCCGAGACCTCCAGCAGGATCTCGCCGTCCCGCTCGGCCTTGACCAGATCCCAAACCCGGATCCGGTCCTCCAGAGGAAGCGCTTCCAGAAGATGGGCGATATCCGCGGGATCCAGCTCGTCCAGCAGCTTCTGCAGCTCGGCGACGTGCTGCTTGTGAACCAGTGTCTCCACCAGCCCGTGCCGCGGCATGTCCTGACGATGAACGAGCTCCTCCACCAGCCGCTGCTTGTCGAGAAGCTGGACGATTTGCCGCAGGCTCCGCTGCAATTCATCGGAGTCCGAGATGCGTTCGTTATCCTGCATTCTGGGAATTCCGGAACTATTCGCATTCTAGGCAAAAAACGCGAGCAGGGCTCGCGCGGGCAGGCCCGAAAAGACACCGGCCGCCCGAGGGCGGCCGGCGTCGCCGAGGAAAGCGCGTCCCTTCAGGCCGCCGCAGGCACCGAGGGCAGACCGGAGAGCGCCATGGCCAGCTCCGCCTCGTCATAGCTCTGGTCGGTGAGCTTGCCGGCGAAGTAATCCATGTATGCCTGCATGTCGAAATGCCCATGGCCGCAGAGGTTGAACAGAATCGCCCGGGATACGCCCTCCTGCTTGCACTTGAGCGCTTCCTCGATGGCGCCGCGCACCGCGTGATTCGCCTCCGGCGCCGGCAGGATGCCCTCGGCCCGGGCAAACTGGACACCCGCATCGAAACAGGTCTTCTGGTGATAGGCGGTGGCTTCGATCAGGCCCAGTTCCTTGACGTGGGAGACCAGGGGCGCCATGCCGTGATAGCGCAAACCGCCGGCGTGAAATCCGGGGGGCGTGAAAGTGGATCCCAGGGTGTGCATCTTGGCCAAGGGCGTGAGATGCGCGGTGTCGCCAAAATCGTAGGCGTACCTGCCGCGGGTTAAAGACGGGCAGGCCGCCGGCTCCACGGCGACGATGCGAACCTTCCTGCCGCCCCGCAGCTGGGCGCCGAGAAACGGAAACACGATGCCTGCGAAATTGGAGCCTCCCCCGGTGCAACCTACGATCACGTCGGGGTAGTCGTTCGCCATTTCCATCTGGGCCATGGCTTCCTGGCCCACCACGGTCTGGTGCAGGAGCACGTGGTTCAGCACCGATCCCAGGGCGTACTTGGTGTCCTCCCGGGACGCCGCCACCTCGACCGCCTCCGAGATCGCGATGCCGAGGCT
>DKBC01000244.1 GCA_002451065.1 Betaproteobacteria bacterium UBA6910 | reverse complement strand
GGCATCGCGGTGGGCATGGCGACCAACATCCCGCCCCATAATCTTCGCGAGGTGGTGGACGCCTGCCTGGCGCTGCTCAAGAAGCCGGAGATCGACCTCGAAGAGCTGATCGCGATCCTTCCGGCGCCCGATTTCCCGACGGCCGGGATCATCTACGGCGTGGAGGGCGTGAAGGAGGGCTATCGCACCGGTCGCGGCCGGGTGGTGATGCGGGCGCGCACCCACTTTGAGGACCTGGACAAGGGCAATCGCCAGGCAATCGTGGTGGACGAACTGCCATACCAGGTGAACAAGGCCAATCTGCTGGTCCGCATCGGGGAACTGGTTCGCGACAAGCGCATCGAGGGTATCTCGGATCTGCGGGACGAGTCCGACAAGTCCGGGATGCGCGTGGTCATCGAGCTGAAGCGCGGAGAAGTGCCGGAGGTGGTGCTCAACAACCTGTACAAGGAGACCCAGCTCCAGGACACCTTCGGCATCAACATGGTCGCCCTGGTGGACGGCCAACCGCGGCTGCTCAATCTCAAGCAGGTCCTGGACTTCTTCCTGCGCCATCGGCGCGAGGTGGCGACCCGCCGCACCGTGTTCGATTTGCGCAAGGCCCGGAACCGGGGGCATATCCTGGAGGGCCTCGCGGTGGCCTTGTCCAACATCGATCCCATCATCGAGCTGATCAAGAAGTCTGAGTCGCCCCCGATCGCAAAGGATCAACTCATGGCGCGGGTATGGCGTTCGAAACTGGTGGAAGAGATGCTGGCGCGGGCCGCCGCGGACGCGTCGCGCCCGGAAGGACTGGCGCCGGAATTCGGTCTCACCAGCAAGGGGTACCGGCTGTCGGACGTCCAGGCGCAGGCGATCCTGGACTTGCGGCTGCAGAAGCTGACCGGTCTGGAGCAGGAGTCCATCGTCAACGAGTACCGGGAGGTTATGGACCAGATCGCGGACCTGGTGGACGTGCTGGCCAAGCCGGCACGCATCACCAAGATCATCAGCGAGGAGCTGGCGGCGGTGCGGTCGCAGTACGGGGACGACCGCCGCAGCGAGATCGTGGTGCAGACCCAGGACCTCTCGATGGAGGACCTGATCGCGCCCGAGGACGTGGTGGTGACCCTGTCCCATGGCGGATACATGAAGTCACAGCCGGTGGATGACTACCGGGCGCAGAAGCGGGGCGGGCGGGGCAAGCAGGCGACCTCCACCAAGGAAGACGATTTCATCGAGCGTCTGTTCATCGCCAACACCCACGACCACATCCTCTGCTTCTCGAACCGGGGGCGGATCTACTGGCTCAAGGTCTACCAGGTGCCTCAGGGCACGCGCGCGAGCCGGGGCAAGCCCATCGTCAACCTGGTGCCCCTGATGGAGCACGAGAAGATCACTGCGGTGTTGCCCGTGAAGGAGTTTGACGAGCAGCATTTTGTTTTCATGGCCACCGCCTCCGGCACGGTCAAGAAGACGGCCCTGGCGGCATTTTCCCGACCGATGTCCAAAGGCATCATCGCCATCAATCTCGAGGACGGAGACTACCTGGTGGGGGTGGCGATCACGGACGGCAAACAGGACATCATGCTGTTCTCCGACGGCGGCAAGGCGGTGCGCTTCTCCGAGATGGATGTCCGGGCCATGGGCCGCAACGCGGGCGGAGTCCGCGGCATGAAGCTCGGCAAGGGGCAGCGGGTCATTTCCCTGCTTACTTCCGACGACGAGGCCGGCACGGTGCTGACAGCCACGGAAAACGGCTATGGGAAGCGTACGCCGATTGCCGAGTACACGCGTCACGGGCGCGGCGCGCAAGGCATGATCGCCATTCAGACATCGGCCCGCAACGGCAAGGTGGTGGCCGCGACCCTGGTGGACAAGGAGGACGAGATCATGCTCATCGCCACGGGAGGGGTGTTGATCCGCATGCGGGTCTCCGAAGTCCGGGCGCTGGGCCGCTCCACCCAGGGGGTGCGGTTGATCAACCTGGACCACGGTGAGAAACTTGCCGGCCTCGAGAAGATCGTCGAGCCAGAAGAGGAAGAATGATGACGCGAGTGTTCAATTTCAGCGCCGGTCCGGCGGTGCTTCCGGAGGAAGTGCTGGCCCAGGCGCGCGAAGAGATGCTCGACTGGCGGGGCAGCGGAATGTCGGTGATGGAAATGAGCCACCGCGGCAAGGAGTTCATCGCCATTGCTCAGCAGGCGGAGGCGGATCTGCGGGAACTGCTGTCCATCCCCACGAACTACAGTGTGCTGTTCCTCCAGGGCGGCGCGACGGCCCAGTTCGCGATGGTGCCCATGAACTTGCTGCGTGGCCGGAAATCCGCGGATTACGTCAACACCGGCGAGTGGGCGAAGAAGGCGATCAAGGAAGCGAAGAAGTTCTGCCCGGTGAACATCGCGGCCAGCGCCGAGGACAGAAACTTCACCTACGCCCCGAAGCAGGCGGCTTGGAAGCTCGACCCCGGCGCCGCCTATGTGCACTACACGCCCAACGAGACCATCGGCGGGGTGGAATTCCAGTGGGTGCCCGAGACCGGGGACGTGCCCCTGGTGGCCGACATGTCGTCGAATATTCTTTCGAGGCCGGTGGACATCTCGAAATACGGACTGATCTACGCGGGCGCCCAGAAGAACATGGGCCCGGCGGGACTCACCATCGTCATCCTGCGGGAGGACCTCATGGGGGCGCCTCTTCCCGGCACGCCCACCATGTTCGACTACAAGACCCACGCCGACGCCGATTCCATGTACAACACGCCCCCCACCTACGCGATCTACGTCGCTGGGCTCGTGTTCCAGTGGCTCAAGAGGAAGGGCGGGGTTGCGGCCATGGAGAAGGAGAACATCGCCAAGGCCGCCCTCGTGTACGATGCGATCGACGCCATGGATTTCTACGGCAGCCCGGTGGCGAAGGAGGACCGCTCGCGGATGAACGTGCCGTTCACCCTGCAGGACGCCGCTCTGGACGACGAATTCCTGAAGCAGGCGAGACAGCGCGGGCTGATTCAGCTCAAGGGACACCGCTCGGTGGGGGGGATGCGCGCTTCGATCTACAACGCCATGCCCATGGACGGCGTGCGGGCGCTAGTGGGTCTTATGAAGGACTTCGCGGCAAAGAATGGTTAACGTGCATTTCAGGATCCTCACTCTGAACAATATCGCCGACGTCGGGCTCCGGCGCCTGCCCGCGGGGCGGTACACGGTGGGAAGTCAGGTTGCGGAGCCTGACGCGATCCTGGTGCGGTCCCACGACATGCACAAGATGGATATTCACTCGAGCGTGCGCGCCATTGGCCGCGCCGGGGCCGGCACCAACAACATCCCGGTAACGAGGATGAGCGAGCGGGGCATCCCGGTGTTCAACACTCCGGGTGCGAACGCGAACGCGGTGAAGGAACTGGTGCTGGCCGCGCTGCTCATGGCGGCGCGCAATCTGGTGCCGGCCATGCGCTTCACCCAGGGACTGGTCGGGGATGACGCAACCCTGCACCGGCTGGTGGAAGACGGCAAAAAGCAGTTCGCCGGCATGGAGTTGCCCGGCCGCCACCTGGGCGTCATCGGTCTCGGTTCAGTGGGCCGCCTGGTGGCGGACGCGGCCCTGCGGCTGGGGATGAGGGTGACGGGCTTCGACCCGGAGATCACGGTGGACGCCGCCTGGAGCCTTCCCCACGAGGTGCGCAAGGCCCACACCATCGAGGAGCTGCTGCGCGCGAGCGAGTTCGTAAGCCTCCACGTGCCGCTGCTCGACGTCACCCGCGGGCTGATCAACGCCAAGCGCGTGGAGGCGATGCGCGAGGGCACGATCCTGCTGAATTTCTCCCGGGACAAGGTGGTGGAAGAGGACGCTGTTCTGGCAGGGATACGGGACAACCGGATCAAGTACTACGTCTGCGATTTCCCGAGCCAGAAGCTCCAGGGTCATCCCCAGGTGGTTTGCCTGCCGCACCTCGGTGCGTCCACCGAGGAGGCGGAAAACAACTGCGCGGTGATGGTGGTGGACCAGGTGCGGGACTTCCTGGAGAACGGAAACATCTTCAACACGGTCAATTTTCCCAATGTCGCCATGGACCGGGAGTCGCCGTTTCGCGTGGGCATCGCGAACGCCAACGTTCCCAACATGGTGGGACAGATTTCGACCCTCATGGGAGAGGGCGGTTTGAACATCCACAACATGGTGAACAAGTCGCGCGGCGACATGGCCTACACCTTGCTCGACATAGACAGCGCACCCGCCCAGGCGATTCTGGACAAGCTGGCGGGGATTCCGGGAGTGCTCGCCGTGCGCAGCCTGCCGCTGGAGACTGCCTAGGGGTCCCCGGCCGATGGAAGAAGAGCTCCGGAAACTGCGCGAGCAGATCGACGGCATCGACGAGCAGGTCCTGCGGCTGCTGAACCAACGGGCCGCTGTGGCCAAGGAGATCGGCGACATCAAGGGCGGCAATGCCTACCGCCCGGAGCGGGAAGCCCAAATCCTGCAGCGGCTGAGGGAGCACAACCCCGGGCCTCTGTCCGACGAGAGCGTGGTGCGGCTGTTCTGCGAGATCATGTCCGCCTGCCGTGCCCTGGAGCAAGCCATCGCCGTCGCTTTCCTGGGTCCCCGGGGCACTTTCAGCGAGGAGGCAGCCCTGCGGCGCTTTGGCAGCGCGGCGCAATCCGTGCCCTGCGGTTCCATCGACGAGGTGTTTCGGGTGGTGGAAGCGGGCAACGCCCACTACGGTATCGTGCCCGTGGAAAACTCCACGGAAGGCACCATCGGGCTCACCCTGGATCTCCTGCTGCAAACCAGCCTCAAGGTGTGCGGGGAAATCACGCTCCCCATCCACCACGCATTGCTCGGCAACGCGAACCGGCTGGATGCCATTCACAAGGTGTATTCCCATCCCCAGTCCCTGGGGCAGTGCCATGAATGGCTGAATCAGAACCTTTCCCGGGCGGCCCGGCTCCAGGCGGCGAGCAACGCGGAGGCGGCGCGGCTGGCGGCCGAGGAGGCCGGCGCCGCCGCCATCGCCAGCGAGAAAGCGGCGAACCTGTTCGGTCTGGCGGTAATCGCCCGCAACATCGAGGACGACCCGCGCAACACGACGCGCTTCCTGGTGATCGGAAAAGACGACGTGGCGCCTTCGGGCCGCGACAAGACGTCCTTGGTCATGTCAGCGAAGAACGTGCCGGGCGCCGTGCATGAGCTTCTTGGCCCGTTCGCAAATCACGGCGTGAGCATGACCAAGCTGGAGTCCCGGCCTTCGCGCACCGGGCTCTGGGAATACGTATTCTATGTGGACATCGAAGGCCACCAGCAAGTGGGGGCGGTGGCCCGGGCTCTCGAGGAACTGCGCGAAAAGGCGGCATTCCTGAAAGTGCTCGGCTCCTATCCCGTTGCCGGCGGCTAGGCCATGGCCGGACGACCGCGACCATGAACCGTGGCAGCCCCGATATCTGCGACCTCGCGCCGGCGTATGTGAGGGCGATCGCGCCCTACCAGCCGGGCAAGCCGGTCTCGGAGCTGCAGCGGGAGCTGGGGCTCTCGGATATCGTCAAGCTGGCATCCAACGAGAATCCCCTGGGAGCGAGCCCGCTGGCATTGGCTGCCATGCGTGGTGCCCTCGAAGAGGTGGCCCGCTATCCCGACGGCAACGGCTTTGAGTTGAAGGCCGCCCTGGCCCGCCGCCATGGCGTTCGTGCCGAGCAGATCGTGCTTGGCAACGGCTCCAATGATGTGCTCGAGCTGGCGGCGCGGGTATTCCTGCGTCCGGGAGCGGGCGCGGTTTACTCCCGGCACGCATTCGCGGTCTATCCCCTCGTGACCCAGGCCATGGGCGCGACCGGCGTCGAGACGCCGGCCCGGGACTTCGGTCACGACTTGGACGCGATGCTTCGGGCCGTCACTCCCGAGACCCGGATTGTCTTCATCGCCAATCCCAACAATCCCACCGGCACGCTGCTTTCCCCCGGGGAGATTGCGGCCTTCCTGCGCGCGGTGCCACGCGAAGTGCTGGTGGTCCTGGATGAGGCGTATTACGAATATCTTCCGCCCGAGCGCCGCGGCAACAGCATCGCGTGGCTGGAGGAGTTCCCCAACCTTGCCATCACCCGCACTTTTTCCAAGGCCTACGGCCTGGCCGGCCTGCGGGTGGGTTACGCCCTGGCGAGCGGGAACATTGCCGACCTCATGAACCGGGTGCGGCAGCCGTTCAACGTCAACAGCGTGGCTCAGGCGGGGGCGGCGGCGGCGCTCGCTGACCAGGACTTCGTGCAGCGGAGCCAGGACCTGAACGCCCAGGGCATGGCCCGGATTACGGCCGGCTTCGGGAAACTGGGCGTCGAGTTCATTCCGTCCTTCGGCAACTTCGTTAGCTTCAAGGTCGGGAACGCGCCGCGCGTGTATCGCGGGCTGCTGGAACTGGGTGTCATCGTGCGTCCCATTGCGAGTTACGGAATGCCGGAGCACCTGCGCGTCAGCATAGGGACTTTTGAGGAGAACGAGCGTTTCCTGGAGGCGCTGGAACGCGTGCTTCGGGAATTGCACCGGGCGGGATCAGAGACTTGTCCAGAAAGCGGAGAGCGGTGATATGAGCGAACATCGTTTCGGGGCGACGCTCTCCCAATTGGGAGCGTACGAGTTCAACGTCAAGTTCGACCTGGCGGAAATGCCCCCGCTCCGGGTCGATGAGGCGCCTCCCTTGGGCGCCGGAGCAGGCCCTAATCCGGACCGGCTGCTGGCGGTGGCGGTGGCCCATTGCCTCGCCTCCAGCCTGTTTTTCTGCATGGGCAAGTTCAAGCAGGACCCGGGAGGCATCACCGCCCGAGTCAGCGGCAACCTTGAACGCAACGAGCGCGGCCGGCTCCGGGTGGGAGGTCTGGAGGTGGTGATAACTCTGGGTCGGAGCGTCCAGGAGATTCAGCATTTCGACCGATGCGCGGGGCAATTCGAGGACTTCTGCATCGTCACCGCGAGCATTCGACAGGGCATCCCGGTGACGGTCAGGGTCGTCGATGGCTCGGGCGCCACCGTGTTCGAGGACGACCCAAATCGGGCGGCTGCCGGCTGAGCACGCGGCGGGTTATTCGTTCATGCCTTTCATTCGCAGGCTGGTCATCATCGGCGTTGGCTTGATCGGCGCTTCCTTCGGGTTGGCGCTGCGCCGCGCGGGTGCGGCGGAGCGCATCATTGGCCTGGGGCGCACTCGCGCCAATCTGGAGACGGCCCGGCGATCCGGGGCGATCGATGAGATCCAGGAAGACCTGGCGGCGGCGGTCAGGGGCGCGGAACTGGTGATGCTGGCCGCCCCGGTTGGGCAGACTCCCCGCATCCTGGCGCAACTCGAGCCTGTGCTCGAGCGGGGCACCGTGGTTACCGATGCCGGCAGCACCAAGCAGAGCGTGATCGCAGCGGCCCGGACCTTCTTTGGCCGGCACTTGCCGAGTTTCGTGCCGGGCCACCCCGTGGCCGGAGCCGAGAGCAGCGGGGCGGCGGGAGCGAGCGGCGACCTGTACGAGGGGCGCAACGTGATTCTGACCTCCCTGCCCGAGACCGACGCGGCCGCCGTGGGACTGGTGACGGCCGCCTGGGAAGCCTGCGGCGCCCGGGTCTATCGCATGGACGCGGCAGAGCACGATCACGTGCTCGGAATGGTCAGTCATCTTCCCCATGCGCTGGGGTTCGCGTTCATGGACCTGGTTACCAGGGATCCCTCTCGGGAGCGGCTCCTGGAGCTCGCCGGCACCGGATTCCGGGACTTCACCCGCATCGCGGGCAGTTCGCCGGAGATGTGGCGCGACATCTGCCTTGCCAATCGGGATTCGCTGCTGGCAGGGCTGGACGGCTTCGCGGATTGCGTGGATGTCCTGCGCACCGCTCTCGAGGCCCAGGACGGATCAACCCTGTCGCAGCTGTTCGAGCGCGCGAGCGCGGCCCGCCGCCAGTGGGGCGAACGGTCCGGCGAAGCCCCTCACGGCTCGGGCCAATAGGTGTCCGTGGCGGCGGCCGAGGTTCTCGATCTTCCGGGTGTCCGGGCCGCCCGCGGCACCGTGCGATTGCCCGGTTCCAAGAGCATTTCCAACCGCATCCTGCTGCTGGCGGCGATGGCGGAGGGGGAGACGCTCATTCGCGACCTCCTGATCTCCGACGACACGGAGCGCATGCTCGACGCGCTGCGCCGGCTGGGCGTGGGCGTCGAGGAGGTTTCGCCCGGGGAATGGCGCGTGCGGGGGGCTGGCGGCCCTTTTCCCGTAAAGGACGCGGACCTGTTTCTCGGCAACGCGGGCACCGCAATCCGGCCCCTGACGGCAGCGCTCGCGATCATGGGCGGAAGGTACCGGTTGTCCGGCGTGCCGCGAATGCACGAGCGGCCCATCGGCGACCTGGTGGATGCCCTGAGGGCGGTCGGGGCCGACATCGGCTACCTCGGGAGCGATGGCTTCCCGCCTTTGGAGATCCGCCCCGGCCGGCTGCGGCCGGGTCCGGTGCGGGTGCGCGGCGACGTCTCGAGCCAGTTCCTGACCGGGCTGCTGCTGGCCCTGCCCGTGGCGGGCGAAGCTGTGACCATCGAGGTGGAAGGGGACCTTATTTCCCGGCCCTACGTGGAAATTACTCTCAGGACCATGGCCCGCTTCGGCGTCGTCGTAGAGCGGGACGATTGGCATCGTTTCACCCTCGCCGGAGGGCAGCGCTACCGGAGCCCCGGGCTCATCCATGTCGAAGGGGACGCTTCCTCCGCTTCCTACTTCCTGGCGGCGGGGGCGATCGGGGGCGGCCCGGTGAGGGTCGAAGGCGTCGGGCGGAACAGTATCCAGGGGGACGTGGCCTTCGCGGAGGTCCTGGCGCGGACGGGGGCGGAGGTTGCCATGGGCGCCAACTGGATCGAGTCCCGGGGACCCGGAGCCGCCGGGCTTGCGGCCCTGGACCTGGACTGCAACGAGTTCCCGGACGCGGCCATGACCCTGGCGGTGCTGGCGTTGTTTGCCCGGGGCCGCACCTGCCTCCGAAACATCGCCAGCTGGCGGGTCAAGGAAACGGACCGCATCGCGGCCATGGCCAACGAATTGCGCAAGCTCGGAGCGGAAGTGGAGGAGGGACCGGATTACCTATGCCTGTCTTCGCCTGCCGCCGGATCCTTCGTGCCCGGCGCCGTGATCGAGACCTATGACGATCACCGGATGGCGATGTGCTTCTCCTTGGTCTGCCTGGGTGGCGTGGCGGTTCGCATCCGGGATCCGGGATGCGTGGCCAAGACCTTTCCCGGGTATTTCGACGTGTTCCGCTCGGTTCTGCTGAGGTGAACGGCCGATGGCGGCTCTGGTTCCGGTGATTGCCATCGACGGCCCGTCCGCGTCCGGCAAGGGGACTGTCGCCCAGCGGGTGGCCCGGCGTTTGGGTTTTCGTTTTCTCGACAGCGGCGCGCTTTATCGCCTGGTGGCGCTGGCGGCGCTCAGACAGCGGCGGGATCTTACCGACGCGGCGTCGCTGGCCGCCCTCACGGGCGAACTCGACGCGGATTTCCGGGACTCCGAGATCTACCTGGGAGGAGAGCGGGTCACGGACGCCATCCGCAGCGAGGAATGCAGTCGCGCCGCCTCCCGCGTGGCCGCGCTGCCGGGCGTGCGCGCGGCGCTGCTCGA
>DKBC01000176.1 GCA_002451065.1 Betaproteobacteria bacterium UBA6910 | reverse complement strand
TGAATAAGTCCGCGTCGCCGCCCCCGAAGACGGCGCTGGCCGAGTGCTGCTCGGCGACGGCGAAGCCACCGAAATCCACGCCCTCGCAAGAACTGCCGGTGCGAAACGTCACACCGGCCGTGCCCCAGGGTCAGCTCGCCTGGCCGCCCGCCTCGTTGAGGTCTTCCAGCTCCCGCTGCGCCTGCTCCCGCTGGGCAAACTCCTCAAGATGTATACCAATGCGGCGCAGGATGTCGCCGGTAACCGCCGGGCTGTCGTAGGCGAAGGCGATCCAGGCCAGGGTGCGGGTGAGCGCCGCCAAGAAGTCTTCNNCGTGAGCCTGGCGCGGGGCTGCTTCACGTCACGCGGCCCGCGGCTCCTGACCGCCCTCGCCCGGCTCCTCGTCAAACAGGTCCGGGTCGCCGTCCAACCATTCGTCCTCGAGCCCGCCGCGGCCGCCCCCGGGCTCCACCCGGAACGCCGCCAGGTGCACCAGCTTCTCGCCCACCACCAGCCCGCCGCCTGCCAGGCGCTCGCCGGAAAGACGCAGGTCCTGTCCCTCCCCCGCCGCCTTGAACTGCTCCCCCGCAGCGACCTTCATCTCGTCGAGGAACTTGCGCACCGCCTCTTCCACCGGTGCCACCTCCCCCGGCTCCGTCACGTCGATGGCGTCCATGGCGTAGCTGGAGAGCAGCTTCGCGAAGTACTTGGCGAAGGTGGCCGGCGAATCGAACAGCTCCGCGCCCCTCACCTCGCCGTTGATGGCGAACACCGCGCCGGCCTGGCAGGGCTGGGCCGCGAAGGCGCCGACGAAGGGCTCCGTCTCCTCCTCGAAGCTCAGGCACAGGTCCTCCATGGAGGAAGTGCGCGACTCCGCCTTCATCCGCGCCATCTTCTCTTCGATGTCGTTCCACAGCGCGCCCTGGTCGGAGCGGGCCGTCCGGTTCGTGCGCAGGGACTCCGACACCTGGGCCATCTTCATGGCCCGGGCCCTGAGGTAGAGCTTGTGCTTCACGCTGCTGAAATCGCGGCGGCTGTAGTGCCAGCGCCCGGCCTCCACGCAGGAGACCGGGATCACGATCTTCCTGCCGGCCCCCACCAGGATGGAGAGGTTCAGCACCCGGTTCTGCTTGGCGCCCACCAGTTCCTCGCCGTCCACCAGCAGCACATCCTTGTCGGCGTGGTTGTCGAAGAACAATTCCGGCACGCTGCCCGACTCCGACACCTCCGTAACCTCGGCGAGCCCCGCCTCCAGGGCCTCGTCCAGNNCTCGAAAGGGCCTGATCAATGACTTGCATTTCGCGTTTCTCCTTTTTAAGGGGGCATTGCCCCGATCCTCGTTATCGCACAGTCACTGGCTCACCCGATGAGCCTGCCGGGTCTCGCTCCGGCGCGAGCCGATGCGCAGAGATTCACAGTGCTCACGAACCGGATTCCGGCCTGCGCCGGAATGACGGCACGACCACCGTGGCGCGATCAGGGGATGGGAAACGCCCGAGGAGCGATTAGACCGGGAGGGCGCTTAACAAGTATCCCCGCAGGGGAACTTGTTAAGGGGCGCGGCGCGCGCCCCCGCGCGGGAAGCCAGTTGCCGTCGTCCCGGCGGAAGCCGGGACCCACGGGTTGGGGGACCGTTTCGACCACGGGACTCGCCGGCTTGACGGCTTGCGTCGCACCGGTAATCCTTCGCCGGCACCCCCGAGGAACCCGCCGTGACAGCGTCCACCGCGCTCAAGCTCCCCGATGAACTGAAGGCCCGGATCGCGCCGCCGGCCGAGTCGGCGGGCAAGACACCCCGTGCCTGGATGGTGGAGGCGTTGCAGGCCCAGGCGGAACCGGCGGAGTTGCGCGAGGCCTTGGTTGCGGAAACCCTGGCAGCGGCGGCCGGGACCGATGCCGGAGGGCCGCCTCTCCATGCGCCTGGGAATCCCGGGCGAAGGGGCGGTGGCGGGAGAAGCGGTGGTGGCGCGGGAGAAGGACATGCCCCGGCTGTCCCCGGCGGCGCCGGTGGCGCTGCCTGACAACACGGGTGACAGCGCGGGCGGGCGACACGGGACGCGCGCGCCAAGAGAGACCTTTGCGCGATCGAACCCGCCGCAAGCTCTGGCTCGATTTGCCAGCACATTCGGCGGCATAATCGAGTCGCCTCGCAGTAGCTAAGAGATACCACAATTCGGAGTCATTCCATCATGCTCGTCGTCTTCGTTCACGGCTGGAGCGTCACCAACACCAACACCTACGGCGGCTTGCCGGCCGCGCTCGTCAGGAACGCGCCCCCCAGACTCGATCTGAAGGTCGCCCACCTTTATCTCGGCAAGTACGTGAGCTTCGCCGACGAGGTGAAGGTCGACGATATTGCGCGTGGGATGCAGAACGCCATCGTCACAGAGGTTCTTCCCAGGCTCGCAAAAGGCGAGCGCTTTGCGTGCATCACGCACTCGACCGGCGGGCCCGTGGTGCGCAAGTGGATCGATCTCCATTACCGGGACCGTCTCGACAAGTGTCCGCTTGGCCACCTGGTCATGCTCGCGCCCGCGAATCATGGTTCTGCCTTGGCCCAGCTCGGCAAGGGACGGATCGCGCGCATGAAATTTTTTGCGGAAGGCGTGGAGCCCGGCACCGGAGTTCTCGACTGGCTCGAGCTGGGCAGCGACCGAAGCTGGGAGCTCAACAGCGCCTGGCTCACCTACGACTGTGTGGACGCCGGTTTGTATCCTTTCGTCCTCACGGGGCAGAAGATCGACCGCGCGTTCTACGACAACCTCAACGCCTACACCGGCGAGGCCGGTTCCGACGGCGTGGTGCGAATTGCCGCCGCCAATCTGAACTACGGCCTGCTCAGGCTGGTGCAGTCGGACAGGCGGCTGGAACTGAAGAAGGAGGACCGCACCAGGAAGACCGCCCTCGGGGTGCTGCCCCAGCGCTCTCATTCCGGCGGGAAGTTCGGCATCCTCGCGAGCGTGAGGGCAGATGACGACGGCTCGCACCCGACGGTGCATTGGGTCCTGCGCTGCCTCCAGGTTGGCAGCGCTTCGGGTTACGGCCGAATCGTCAAGGAGCTGGAGTCGCTCACCGAAAAGACCCAGAAGGACGAGCACGTGGAGAAGACAACCGAGCTGTTCGTGTTCGAGCGGAAGTTCGTCACCAACCGCTACTGCATGCTGGTCATCCGCATCATGGATGACCGCGCGAACAATCTTTCCGACTACGACGTGCTGTTTACCGCGGGGCCGGCCTACGACCCCAACCACCTTCCCCCCGGCTTCTTTGTGGATCGTCAGCGCAACCAGCGCAACCCCGGAATACTCACCTACTACATCGACTACGACGTCATGAGCGACTGGCTGAGCAAGCCCCAACTGCAGGGAAGGTTTGGCGTGCGCGTCACGGCGCGGCCGTCCGAGGGGTTTGCTTACTACGCCGTGGCCGAGCACAAGGGAACCTTCGCCGCCCTCAGGCGTTACTTCGAGCCGAACCAGACATTGATGGTGGAGGTCGAGTTGCGGCGGCGGGTTGGAGAAGGCGTCTTCCGGCTGACGCAGAACCTGGCTCCGGAGGATTTCAGGAAGCAGCCACCCGGCGCCGACATCCCCTAACGGAAGGGGCCCCGATTTCGCGCCGCCGCTCCACCGGCGACCCCTGTCGAAGACGTCAGCCCCGGCTGGGCGCGCCCGCCACCCGCCAGGGAACGCATCAGGCCGGGGATGCCGGCCATCCACTCCAGGCTTTCCTCCAGGTCCCGCCGCTCCTTGGCCAGCCATGCCAGGGCCTGGCTCACGTGGTAGGCGTTGGCCGCCGTCGGCGGGCTGCCAGGAATCCGCTCGAGCGGCCTCATTTCGCGCTGGTGAGGAAGCACTCGCTCCGCCGGACGCGCAAGCTCGGCGTCATGCCCCGTGGCGCAGATGTGCCAGGCCCGGGCCGCCGCCTTCACCCCCCAGCTCCGCCGCACCGGGCCGTCCACCCAGAGGGCGAGGGCGTCCCGGGACACCGGCATGGCGAGCCATCGCCGCAACGACGCCTGCTCTTCCCGCGCCAGGGCGATGCCCCGCCCCAGCACGTCCCCCACGTCCGCCACCGCCAATGACTGGCGGTGGGCGTAATGGCACTTGAGCCGGGTGGTGCCCACCACCAGCCCGTTGCTGCACACGAAGCGGTACCACCCCAGCAGGAAGCGCAGGCCGCAGCTCCCGTCCACCGAGTTCACCACCAGCAGCCGCAGCCCGAGCCGGTGCCCGTCCCCGGGGTCGAACCCGTAGCGGTCCGGCAGCACCAGGGCCAGGGCCATGCGGGCGCCGAACTCGCTGAGCCGCAATTCCCCTTCCGCCTCGGCCGCCCCGACGCCATTGACGGCCAGAGCGTTGCCCAGGGCGCGGATCAGGTCCCGGTGCTGCACCAGCCGGGAGCGCTTGGAGACCACGCCCACCGGCACGCGGCCGCTCCCGTCCGGCCGCGCCTCCGCCGCGATCACATCGTGGCGCGGATGCCCCCGCTCCCCGGCATCCCCCAGGGCGAAAGGCCGCCGGGCGAATCCCGGCAGGCCCCGGGCCAGGTCTTCCAGCGTTCCGTTGCGCACCACCACCGACGCCGCGCCCCAGCGGGGAGCCGAGGGCTGTCCGGCGGGAACCGGGCGCCGCTCGCCGCCCACGGCATAAGCGAGTTCCATGGCGCCCCCCTCAGCGGTTCCGCAGCCGTTTGAAGCGGTGGCCGACCGTCACCACCCCGCCGTCCCGCCCCACCACCGCGTAAGCCCGCCGGGCCCGGTCCATGCGACCTCCCGCGCGCTCCCCACACGCCGAGCGCAGGCGCCGCCAGGCGGCCTTGTCCATGATGAGAATGGTCCCGCCCCGGTGGTCGTGGCGCTCGCTGCCGAAGGTCAGCAGCTGGTCCAGCACGTCCCGCGGGATCCCGCGCTGCTGCATGCGGGTCTGGGCATGATGGGTGAGGGTGGCGATATCCATGGCGGCGCTCCCGGCGATGGTCCTGGAAGCGAGTATGCGCGAGGGGGTGGCTCATCCCGTGAGCCTGTGAAAAGTTGCTGAAAATCCAAGCATTGCATGGCAGTCCGAGGGCCCGGCGCCGGCCGGAACCGCGCCCCGGGGGCCGCCGCTATTTCGCCCTGCCGTACCGCACGCCGGCCGGCGCCAGCAAACCCATTGCCACCCCTAGATCAGCGAGCCGCCCGGCTTCGCCGACTGCCGCCGCCAGCCGCGGAAGCGCTCGCGCCCGGGATGCCGGCTGCCGTGCTTGTCGAGCACGCCCCGCGCCGCCTCCTTCACGTCGACCCTGCGCCGCAGCGCGTGGACTTTCGCCGCCGCCGCCCGTGCCGCCGCGGCGTGATCGACGATGGGCGCGGGATAGTCGCGGCCGATAACGCAACCGCTCTCGGCCTGCACGGCGCCCGGCATCTTCCACGGCTCCAGCAAGTAGGCGGCAGGCACCCGTGCCAGCGCCGGCACCCACCGGCGTACGAAGTTGCCCTGCGGATCCTGGTCGAGCGCCTGCTTCACCGGATTGTAAATGCGCACCGCGTTGATGCCGGTGACGCCCGATTGCATTTGCACCTGCGGATAGTGGATGCCCGGCTCATAGTCGAGGAACTCCCGCGCGAGATACCGCGCCGGCTCGCGCCAGTCGTTCCACAGCGTGTAGCTCGAAAAGCTCATCAGCATCGCGCGCATGCGGAAGTTGAGCCAGCCGGTGGCGGCGAGGTAGCGCATGCAGGCGTCCACCATCGGGTATCCGGACTCCCCGCGCCGCCAGGCATCGTACCGCGCCGCGTCGCAGCGGCCTTCGTGCAGCGCGTCGAAAGCCGGATGCACCGCGCGCCGCTCGATTTCCGGCTCGCTCTCGAGCTTCTGCATGAAATGGCAATGCCAGTGCAGGCGCCCCTCGAAACTCTTGAGCGACGCGAGGAAGCCGCGCGGCCGCTGCGCCGCGGGGAGCGCCAGGAGCTCGCCGCGCCGCGCCCACACCGCCTGCGCCGCCTCACGAATCGAGAGCGTGCCGTAGGCGAAGTGCGCGCTCAGGCGCGAGCACTGCGTCTCGGCGGTGAGGGGGCTCGACATG
>DKBC01000054.1 GCA_002451065.1 Betaproteobacteria bacterium UBA6910 | reverse complement strand
AGCGCTCCATGAAGCGCTCGCCATTCTTGTTGAGCAGGTACCCGCCTTCCCCGCGCACTCCTTCCGTGATCAGCACGCCGGCGCCGGACACGCCGGTTGGATGGAATTGCCAAAATTCCATATCCTCGAGGGGAATACCGGCACGGGCCGCCATGCCCAGACCGTCGCCGGTGTTGATGAACGCGTTGGTCGAGGAATGAAATATGCGCCCTCCCCCTCCGGTAGCGAGGATGGTGGCGCGCGCCTCCAGGATGAAGACGTCGCCGGATTCCATTTCCAGCGCCGTCACGCCCAGCACGTCGCCTTCCTGGTTGCAGATCAGGTCCAGGGCCATCCACTCCACGAAAAACTGCGTACCGGCCCGGACATTGCGCTGGTAAAGAGTATGCAACATGGCGTGGCCGGTGCGGTCCGCCGCAGCGCAGGAACGGATCGCCGGAGTCGCTCCGTAGTTCTGGGTGTGGCCGCCGAAAGGCCGCTGGTAGATCCGGCCGTTGGGCAGGCGGTCGAACGGCATGCCGAAGTGCTCCAGCTCGATCACCACTTCGTTGGCCTTGCGGCACATGAACTCGATGGCGTCCTGGTCCCCCAGGTAGTCCGAGCCCTTGACCGTGTCGAACATGTGCCAGTGCCAGTGGTCGTCGGTGGTGTTCCCGAGAGATGCCGCCACGCCACCCTGGGCCGCCACGGTGTGGGACCGGGTCGGGAACACCTTGCTGAGCACCGCGGTTTTCAGTCCCCCCTCGGCGAGCTGTAGCGCCGACCTGAGTCCGGCGCCCCCGGCCCCCACCACCACCGCATCAAAGCTTCTTTTTACGACCGACATTAAGCGCTCCACAGGATCTGGGCCGACCATATCGAACACGCCAGCAGCGCCAGGATCACAACGATCTGCGCAGTAAGCCGGATGCCGGTCGGCTGAATGTAGTCCATGAAAATGTCGCGCACCCCGATCCATGCGTGGTAATTCAGCGCCAGCAGAAACAAAAGAGTCGCAAGCCGCATCCACTGGCTCGCGAACAGGGCCTTCCACGAAGCGTAGTCCAGTGCGGGCTGGGTAACCAGCGCGATGGCGAAGAAGAAGAGATAAACGGCCATGATCACGGCAGTGACCCGCTGCGCCAGCCAGTCCCGTAGCCCGTAATGGGCGCCGACCACGATCCGTTTTACCATAGCTTCACCCCCAGAATCAGCGTCAGCGCGAGGCTCACCACGAGCACCGCCGCGCTCGAGTGGCGCGCCTGTTTCAAGCCAATGCCGAGGTGAAGGTCGAGGGCCAGGAAGCGGATGCCCGCGCACAGGTGGTGCAGTAAGGCCCACAGCAGGCCGAGGAGCACCAGCTTGCTCAGGGGATGGGCCACGATAGCGCGAAAATCCTCGAACGATTCGGGCGACCCTAGGGACAACTGGAGCAGGTACAGCAGGACCGGCAGGAAAAGGAACATGCCGGCTCCGCTGATCCGGTGCAGAATGGACACAAAGCCAGGCATCGGCAGACGGATCTTCGGAAGGTCTAGGTGCTTCGGTCTCTTCTTGACGGTCATCGCAGGGCTTCCTGGTCGGGCGTGATCTCAGACGATCTTGTTCACGTACGAGTGGTCCCGGGTGTTGCACAAGGTCTTGCGGACTTCCACGGGCTTGTCGCCGTAGGTGTAGGAGACCCGGTGTATCGAGAGCAGCGGGGCGCCCTCAGGGACACCGAGCAGGCGCGCCGGCTCGCCGTGGGCCGCCACCGCCTTGATTTGCTCGGCCACCTGCAGTATCTGGATGCCGTAGGCGGACTCGAACATGCTGTACATGCGGCAGTGGAACTCATCGATGCGCTCCGCGGCAAGTCCTTTGAACAGCGCTGCGGGCAGGCGAATCTCCTCGTACATGACCGGCCGCTCGCCGAACCGCATCACGCGGGTCACGATGAAGAGGTTGGAGCCGCGGCCCACCTCCAGCAACTTCGCCGTATCGGCATCCGCCTTTCCTCTCTCGCACGATATCAGTTCACCCTCGGACCCGATTTTGCCACCTCCGTCGGGCAACAAGCGAAG
This sequence comes from Betaproteobacteria bacterium UBA6910, assembly GCA_002451065.1. GTDB lineage: Bacteria > Pseudomonadota > Gammaproteobacteria > Burkholderiales > UBA6910 > UBA6910. The sequence goes on along the minus strand of DKBC01000054.1, from coordinate 807 downwards.
AAAGTGATATTTTCTGCGCTCTTCCGAGTGCGATGCAACAAAAGTGCCCTTGCCCTGGTGCCGCACGAGAAGATTCTCTTGGGCAAGCTCGGAGATCGCCTTGCGCACCGTGCCTTGGCTCACGTGGAAGCGCTGGGCCAGTTCAATCTCGCTCGGAATGGCCTCCCCAGGCCCCCACTCCCCCGAGATCAGACTTTGAGTTATCAGCATTTTTATCTGCTGATACAGTGGCTTAAAGGTTGGAGGGGAAATGGCCTGAGCCATGGCGGAGCTTATTGTTGCATAAAAAATGTCATGAGTCCAGGAATGATGTATCTTATATAAGATATAAGAATTTTGTTGACACGGTCAAGAATGGTTCTTATTATTGCGTTGCATCAATTTACCCCTGGCTTCGCCTCAACAATGGCGGGACAGCAGGCCTTGTAGCATATCGAAGCAGGTAGAATTTCACATCCATTTCCATCACCATCAGATCCCTGACCAGGAGCCCACGCCATGAAAAAACCCGTTCGCGTTGCAGTCACCGGCGCTGCCGGCCAGATTGGCTATGCCCTTCTCTTCCGCATCGCCTCGGGCGAAATGCTGGGCAAAGACCAGCCGGTGATCCTCCAGATGCTGGAGCTCCCCCTGGAAAAACCGCAAAAGGCGTTGCAGGGGGTGATGATGGAACTGGAGGACTGCGCCTTCCCCTTGCTGGCGGGAATGGTCGGCAGCGGCGACCCCAGGGTGGCGTTCAAGGATGCCGACTACGCGTTGCTGGTGGGCGCCAAGCCGCGGGGTCCCGGCATGGAGCGCAAGGATCTG
>DKBC01000042.1 GCA_002451065.1 Betaproteobacteria bacterium UBA6910 | reverse complement strand
CTTCGGCGGCGAGAAACAGCGCGGACAGGAGTCCCAGCCCCTGGTCCACAACGGCAAGATCTTTGTGACCGCCTCCTATTCCCGGATCTTTGCCCTGGATTCCAAGACCGGCAAGAAGCTCTGGAAATACGAGCACCGCCTGCCCGACGGCATCATGCCCTGCTGCGACGTGGTGAACCGCGGCGCCGCCCTCTACGACAACCTGGTCATCTTCGGCACTCTGGATGCCCAGCTGGTGGCCCTGGACCAGGAGACGGGCAAGGTGGTGTGGAAAGAGAAGCTGGATGATTACGCCGCCGGCTACTCCTACACGGCCGCGCCCCTCATCGTCAAAGGCATGGTGATCACCGGCGTCTCCGGCGGCGAGTTCGGCATCGTCGGCCGCGTGGACGCCCGGGACGCCAAGACCGGCAAGCTGGTGTGGTCCCGGCCCACGGTGGAGGGCTACATGGGCACCAAGGGCGGCAAAGATAACGGCATCAGCGGCAAGACCAATGCCAGTTGGCCGGGCGACCTGTGGAAGACCGGCGGCGCCGCCACCTGGAACAACGCCACCTACGATCCCGACACCAACCTGATCTACATGGGGACCGGTAACCCGGCGCCGTGGAACAGCCACCTGCGCCCGGGCGACAACCTCTACTCGTCGTCCACCGTGGCCATCAATCCGGACTCCGGACAGATCGTCTGGCACTACCAGAGCACGCCCCACGACGGCTGGGACTTCGATGGCGTCAACGAGTTCGTGACCTTCAAGTCCGACGGCAAAGTCCTGGGCGGCAAGGCGGACCGCAACGGCTTCTTCTACGTCAACGACGCCAAGACCGGCAAGCTGGTCAACGCCTTCCCCTTCGTCAACAAGATCACCTGGGCCACGGGCATCGACCTCGCCACGGGCCGTCCCAAGTACGTCGACGACAACCGGCCCGGGGATCCCACCAAGGGCGCCGACGGCAAGAAGGGCGCGGTGGTGTTCGCCGCGCCCTCCTTCCTGGGCGGCAAGAACCAGCAGCCCATGGCCTACAGCCCGGACACCGGCCTGTTCTATGTCCCGGCCAACGAGTGGGGCATGGATATCTGGAACGAGCCCGTCGCCTACAAGAAGGGCGCGGCCTACCTGGGCGCCGGCTTCACCATCAAGCCGCTTAACGAAGACTACATAGGCGTCCTGCGGGCGGTGGACCCGAAATCCGGTAAGGTCGTCTGGGAAGCCAAGAACTACGCTCCCCTCTGGGGCGGCGCCATGACCACCAAGGGCGGCCTGGTGTTCTACGGCACCCCCGAAGGCCACCTCAAGGCTTTGGACGCCAAGAACGGCAAGGAGCTGTGGAGTTTCCAGACCGGTTCCGGCGTGGTGGCGCCCCCGATCACCTGGGAAGAAGGCGGCGAGCAGTACATCGCGGTCGCGTCCGGCTGGGGCGGCGCGGTTCCCCTCTGGGGCGGCGATGTGGCCAAGCGCGTGAACTTCCTGGAGCAGGGCGGCATGCTCTGGGTGTTCAAGCTCGTGAAGTAATCGCACGCAGCGCACAAAAGGCTTTTTCCTCTCCTTTGGAGTGAAACTGAGGGACCGGCTACGGCCGGTCCTTTTTTTGGCGCTCAGGTCGCCGACCTTCACTCCCGGCGCACAAACCCGCCGTCGCGTCCTGGAGCAGTTGCTCCCTTTTGCAGCAACCCTTCTTTTACCGCCTGCGCCGAGGGCGGCCGCGGCTCCTTTCAAGACGCTCTCCCAAGCCGGCAAGACCGCCAAAACCTTCGAAAAGCGGGCGCGCGCTGCGCCAACGGACACTCCAGCACAAGAAAGCGGCGCAACCTCCTGTCATGGCACGGGAATTGCAGATGTGCTGGCACACGTCACGACGTGTAAAGCGCTTTGCATTTCGTCTCTATCAATCCTAAGGAGGTCACATGAGGAAACACAACAAAACGCGCCTGGCACTGGCGGTGGCCGGCGCCCTGGCAGGGATGTCGTCCGCCCATGCTTTGGAATTCACCGCGGGCACCTGGAAGCTCAACGTCGGCGGTTCGGTAAACGCCTTTTACACGGACACGAGCTGCGACAAATCCGGGGCTGGCGCGCCGGTGATCGGGGCGACGCTTCCGGTCTGCGGACTGCAGAACGAGGACTTCACCGGCATCCAGAACGGCCTGCTGCCGGGCTACCTCAACTTCAGCGCCGAAACCTCGGCCAAGGGCCTGGACCTCAAGGCGGTGGTCGGCCTGTGGCCGGGCACGTCTGCCGCCAACGGCATCAACAACACGGGCACCACTCCCGACGTGCGGACGGTGTACGTGCAGTTCGGCTCCAAGAACTGGGGCTCCTTCAAGCTTGGCCGGGACATCGGCCTGTTCCAGTCCAACGCCATCCTGAATGACATGACCCTGCTGTCGGTGGGCACCGGCGCCGGCTTCCAGGGCGCCATCAACACCACCCTGGGCATGATCGGGTCGGGCTACATCTACTCGGAATTCCAGCCCCAGGTCACCTACACCACCCCGACTTGGAACGGCTTCAACGCGTCCATCGGGTTGTTCCAACCCCGCAACACCGGAGGCGTGGGCGGTCTCAACATCGGCGGCGGCGGCATCTTCGACACTCCGGGTTACCAAGGCTTGGCCCAATGGGAGTTCAACGCCCAGCTCAAGGGCAAGCTCTGGGGCAGCCTGGCCCACCAGGAGGCGAAGCAGGACTTCACCGGCACCGTGTTTACGCCAGGCCAGAAGGTCAAGGGCGACGGCTATGAGGTGGGCGGCAAGCTGGGCTTCGGGGGCTTCGATGCCATGCTGGTCTATTTCTGGGGCCAGGGCCTGGGTGAGGCCATCCAGTTCGCCAATGGCCACGACGCCGCCGGCAACAAGCGGGATTCCGACGGCTACCTGGCTCAGCTCACTTTTAAAATCCCCAACACCGATCTCCAGCTCGGTGCCAGCTACGGGGAGAGCAATTTGGACGCCACCGGGGTTGACGCCGGCGCTCTCACAGGCTTCGTGCCCACGGCTCCCAACCTGGTCAGCAAGACCAAGAGCTGGGTCATCCAGGGCAAGTACGATCTGATGCCGGGCCTGTCGCTGATCGCGGAATACGTGGACAGCAAGCAGGAGGCCCAGCTCTGCAATCCGATCGCTAATTTCGGCTGCGAGCAGAAAGCCAAGACCTTCGCCGTCGGCGCCATCGTGTTCTTCTGATCCGCGCGGGACGGGAGGGGGCGAAAGCCGCCTCCCGAATCGGCAGGCGAGGAGGACCTGCCGGGCACTCCCTCCATGTGTAACGGGGTTTGCAAAGGACCCCGAAACCTCCAGCTGATTGAGCGGCCTGCGGGCCGCTCTTTTTTTGGCGCTTTGGGACGAGCGGGGTGCGGGATGCGGCTGGATGAATCCGTCATTCCCGCCAGCGGGCAACCCGAGCCCGCGGTGACAGTGACGGATGGATCGCCGAATCTTGCTGACCGGCGGAGATGGCCGCCGCCGCGGAAAGCGACGGAGCCGGCAACCCCACGCGGCCGCTACATGCGGCCGAGCTTGCGGTAGAGCGTGTTGCGGCTGATGCCGAGCTGGCGCGCGGCGGCGGAGACGTTGCCCTCGGCGGCGTCGAGCGCGCGCTGGATCGCCATGATCTCCAGGGTTTCGAGATCGCCCCCCAGCGGAAGTGCGTGAAGCGTTGCCGCCGACGGGGGCGGCGGAGACTGCGCGGCCTCGAGATGGGCCACCTCCTCCAGGAAATCCTCCGGAAGGTGGGCGCGGGTGACAACCGGGCCGTCACCCACCAGCGCGAGGGAGGCGCGAATCACGTTGTTCAATTGCCGCAGGTTGCCCGGCCAGCGGTAGCCGCGGAACAAAGCCATCACCTCGGGCGCAATCAGGGGCGCCGGGTGACCGCCGCTCTCGGTTTCCAGCATGAGGCTCACCAGTTCATCCAGGTCGGTGCGCTCCCGCAGGGGCGGAAGGGAAAACCGGATACCGTTGAGGCGGTAGTACAAGTCCTCGCGGAAGCTGCCCTTTGCCACCTCCTCTTTAAGACGGCGGTGAGTGGCGCAAATCAGGAATATGTTCACCGCCCGGGCCCTGGTGGCGCCGAGGGGAGTCACGGACCGCTCCTGCAACACGCGTAGCAGCCGGCTCTGGAGGTTGAGGGGCATGTCGCCGATTTCATCCAGAAACAACGTGCCACCGTCGGCCTGGAAGATCTTGCCCGGAACGCCCTTGCGGCGGGCCCCGGTAAACGCGCCCTCCTCGTAGCCGAACAGCTCCGACTCGATCAGCCCTTCGGGAATCGCGGCGCAGTTGACAGCGACAAAGGGCCCCTCGCGGCGCGGCCCGCTGCGGTGAAAGGCGGAAGCGAACAGCTCCTTGCCGGAGCCGGATTCTCCTTCCACCAGGATCGGGATGTCGCGTCCCAGCACCAGGCGCGCCTTCTCGATGACGGACTTCATCCGCGCATCGCCCAAGCTCAGGGATTCCAGCGCGCCAAACTGGAGCAGCGCACAGCCCCGGGCAGCCGGCGGTTTTTGCTCAGCCGCAAGGGGCGACGACGGCACCGCGTGCAGGCGCCGGAAAGATAGATTGACACCGGCGTGGAAACGGGCGTGGACTTCGCCGTCGCCGTGGGCAATCAGCGCCACCGGCTCGTGGCTCGCCCGCGCCGCCCTCTCCAGCGCCGCTTCCAGCGGCAACCCCAAGAGCCCTTGCAAACTGAACTGCGCCATCCGCTCCCGGGACAAGCCCAGTTGCAGCGCCGCGCAGCGATTGGCGGCAAGAAACTGCCCGCTGTCCGAAAATGCGATGATGCCCTCGCATAGCGTGCCCAGATAGTCGCGACGCGTGTGGAGATGCACCATCAACTCGCCCCCATGGCGCTCGAAGATCATGCGGTTCTCGATCATCTGGGCCGACATGCGCACCAGGGCCAGAGTATGCTTCTGGTAGCCCCGGTGATCTCCCGAGATATCGAGAACGCCCGCGAGGTCGCCCTTGGGATCGAAGATGGGCGCCGCCGAACACGTCAGGAAACCGTTGCGGTCCAGGAAATGCTCCGGACCATGAACCAGCACCGGGGAGCGCTCGACTGCCGCGGTGCCAATGGCGTTGGTGCCCCGCTCCGCCTCCGCCCAGGAGACTCCGGGCCGCAGCGCCACCCGCTCCGCCTTGGACATGAACGCCGGGTCTCCGCAGGAGTAAAGGATCAAACCACGCGGATCCGTGAGCACGACCAGGCTCTCCGTCTCCGCGATCTGGAGATAGAGGTCATCGACAATGGGCTTCGCCTGGGCCAGCAGCAGTTGATTTCTCTCCCACGCATCCTTGAGGGCCCGCTGCCCCAGGGGTTCGGGCCGACCTTTCGCCGAGGGATCGACGCCCTCGCCGGCGCAACGCTGCCAGGAGCGCTCGATGGCATCGCGCAACAGTCCTTCAGGAAGTTCGCCGCGACGGAAAAACAGATCGCGGGCTAGACGCGCCTGGCCAGCCGCATTGACGACGGTGTCCTTCATGGGGCGGTGCCCTCCTCCGCTGCTCTCCAGCATCCATTCCGAGCCCTTGGTGAATTTTCCGGCCAGGGCCCTTGTCAATATTGTTATTCTTTGGATCAGCGCGCTTTATAGCACCTGTGAATTTTTATTACAACGCATCGACGCGTCAGTTGTTGCGTGGACGCAACGCTCTGAATCGCTGATTTTTCAGGCTGTTATTGATGCGCTGCGGAATGACTTGGTCTGCGCACCATCACCCGAGATTTGCGAGAGATTTTGTTTGCTATTAATCAAGGTATTACTCTCGCCATGGCACAGGGCTTGCTCAAAGTTCAGGTGCGCGCCCACAGCCAGTACCCGGGCTTGTCTCAATCATTCAGACTAACGAAGGGGTTTTTGACCATGCTTTTCACTCGCTGCCGATTCATCCGCCACTGCCTGTTCACTGCCCTGCTTGCGGGCTTCAGCCTGGGTGTCCACGCCCACGGAGACGTCACACCCCAGGCCGTGGACACCACCGGGCTCCAGCCCCTGGGAGAGGCGTGGAAGCAGGCTAATCCCTACCGCGGAAACAAGAAGGCCATCGAGATCGGAAGTTCGGCGTACAACCAGAATTGCGCCCGCTGCCACGGACTGGAGGCGATCTCTGGGGGCATTGCGCCCGATCTGCGCCTCTTGCCGGAGGGCACGGAAGGCGACGAGATTTTCGCGATGCGGGTGCGCAACGGCGCGGTTCGCGACGGCCGGGTATACATGCCCAAGTTCGAGGGCATTCTGAGTCAGGAGGCCCTCTGGACCATTCGCGCCTGGCTGGATACCGTCCGTGAGCAATAGGCGTCTCCTCTGGGCCCTCTTCGCGTTTGCTGTCATCGCCGGACAGGCGGCAGCCGACGGGCTGGCGGCCATCCGCGACAAGGGGTCCATCCGCATTGCGGTGTATAACGATTTCCCCCCCTATTCGGCGGCGGGCAAAGGCCTGGATGTCGACCTCGGACGCGCCCTCGCGGCGAAACTCGGTCTCAAGCCCGACATCATGTGGTTCAACGCGGACGAGAACATGGACGACGACCTTCGTAACATGGTCTGGAAGGGCCATTATCTCGGCGGCGGCACGGCCCACGTCATGATGCACGTGCCCGTGGATCCGGTCCTGATGGAGCACAACGACAAGGTCCGCATTTTTGCGCCCTATCACCGGGAGCAACTGGCCATCGCCCGAAATACGGCGCGCATCCCCAACTTCATGGGCATGGCGGGACTGGAAGCCTTCACCCGGGAAAAAGTCGGGGTGGAAACCGCGACTTTGGCCGACGATTTTCTGATGGGTGTCATGGGCGGCCGGCTGCGGGAGAACGTGGTGCACTTCAAGAGTGTTCCCCAGGCGGCCGAGGCGCTGCGCCAGGGTGCCGTCTCGGCAGTCATGGCGCCCCGCGCCGAGCTGGAGGGCGCATTACGGGGCGCATCGAGCCAGACCGTGATCCAGGGTTTCGAGCCTCGGGGGATCGCCATCACCGCCTGGGACGTGGGCCTCGCGGTCAAGGCCGACGAACCCGAACTGGCGGAGGCCTTGAATGCGGCCATGGAGGCGCTGCGCGCCGACGGAACCCTGGAGCGCATATTCCGGGAGCACGGTGTAACCCTGATTTCGCCGGCCAACCGCTAAGGATTCGCGAGGGCGCCGGGAACCCCGGCGCCCTTCTTCTGTCTGTTTCACAGCGGCGGGCGGTCGCTCTACCTTGCCCCTCGGCCGCCTGACATTGCGGCTTTGCCACGGTGGCCGCCGCTTCCGGCACCAAGTTGTTCATACTGCTTCGGGGAAACCATGATGCTGCTTCGCCATCTTGTCGCTGCGGGAGTACTCGCCACCTCGACCGCTTCTCTCGCCGCACCCTTTGCTTATGTGCCCAATGAAGTAAGCGGCACTCTCTCAATCATCGACACCGAAACGGATCAAGTGGCGGGCGAGATCAAGGCCGGCGCCAAGCCCCGCGGCACCGCCATCAGCAAGGACGGCAAGCGCATGTTCGTGAGCGACCAGCCCGCCAACAGCCTCGACATCATCGATATGGAGAAGCGCGAGATGATCGGCAAGATCGACCTCGGCGAGTCCCCCGAGGGCGTGAGCCTCTCCCCCGACGGCAAATGGGTGATCGCGGCGGTGGAATTGTCCAACAGCGTGGTGTTCGTGGACGCCGCCAGCGGCAAGAAGGAATTCTCGGTCAAGGTCAAGGGCAAGAACCCGGAGCACGCGGTGTTCAGCCCCGACGGCAAGTGGGTTTTTGTGAGCGCCGAGGAAGCCGAGCAGGTGGACGTGATCGAGGTGGAGAAGCGCGCCCAGGTGGCGCAGATCCCGGTGGGCGAGCGGCCCCGGGGCATTGGTTTCCTGCCGGACGGCAGCCGCGCCTACGTCGCCTGCGAGATCGCCAGCACCGTCTATGCCATCGACGTCAAGGAGAAGAAAGTCATCGCGAGCATACCCGGCGGCAAGTTCTCCAACGGGGTCGCGGTGCACCCCGACGGCAAGCGCGTTTATGTTTCCAACGGCAAGGATGCCAGCGTGTCCGTGATCGATACCGCCACCAATCAGATCGTGGCCACGGTGCCCGTGAGCAAGCGCCCCTGGAACATGGCGATCACCCCCGACGGCAAAAAGCTCTACGTGGCCAACGGCCGCTCCGAATCGGTCACGGTCATTGACACCGCGACCAACAAGCCCATCAAGGACGTTCCCGTGGGAGAGCGCCCGTGGGGCGTAGTGATTCGCTGACCGCTGCCTGGGCATCACCGGCCGCGGCCGACCGCTACACGCGCACGGCGGTCGCCCTCCATTGGATCATCGCGGTGCTGATCCTGGTGCAGATCGGCCTCGGGTGGTACATGGGGGACCTGCCCAAGGGGCCCGACAGGACCTACTTCATCGGGCTGCACAAGTCCCTGGGCATCACCACGGGGTTCCTGATCCTGGTACGCATCGCCTGGCGCTTGACGCATGCGCCGCCGCCCCTGCCGGAATGGCTGCCCCGCTGGCAGGCCCGGGTGGCGGACCTCACTCATTTCCTGCTCTACGCCTGCATGGTGTTAATGCCCCTGTCCGGCTACCTTTCGGCCTCGTTCACCAAGTACCCCATGAAGCTCTGGGGGATGCCCTTCTTCAAGGCGGGCTGGGAGAGCGACGCCATCAACGCCGTCTTCAATGGCCTGCACAAGGGGACATCCTGGCTGCTGGTGGCGCTGCTGGTTCTTCACATGGGCGCCGGGCTCAGGCATCTATTCCAGCGGGACGGTGTGTTCCGCCGCATCCTTCCCTGAGCGGCCGCTGCGCTCCGGCGCCCGGGAAAGGCGAATCGCGGAGGTAGCCGGGTCCGCTTAGCGGAAGGCGGCAGACTCAAGCGGGCCGCGATGCCACGGTGGCGCGCGTCATTGCAGCGAAAGCCGGAATACATCTCTCCACCCCGCTTAGGCCCGGTCCCCGGCATGGGCCGGGACAACCGTACTTCAATTAGCCTGGTCAGGGTCCTGGAGCAAGGGTTTGCTTTGCGTCGCCTGAGTCCATTGCGTTGAAAAGAACATCAATCAGTCGCGGTCCGGGCCGCGCGCCGACCCCGAGGGCCGGTCAAAGCTGTAGGTAATGCCCACCCAGACGCCGAAGGGCGCGCCGGGGCCGCGGAACTGCTCCGCCCGCGGCGCCGCTCCGGGAGTCCCGTCATAGTAGGTGAAGCCGGCACCGGTGAAGAAATTGGCGCCAAGAACGCCAAAGCTCTCGTACTCCTCGTCGAACAGGTTGTTGATCCTCGCCCAGAACTGCAGCCGGTCATCCCATTGATACGCCGCGTCCAGGTTGACGACAGCGTAGCCCGGCACCGTCCCGTTGATGTCCTGGTTGTTCTCGTCTCCCCGGGCGTAGCTTTCGGAGAATGCCTGAAGCGAGACGCCCGCGATGAACTTGGGCGTGAACGCGTAATCGGCGCGCAGCTTGAACTGGTGCCGCGGTATTCCCGGGATGCGATTGCCCGGGCTCACGTTGATCAGATCCGGTTCGCCGTCACCGTCCACGTCCACCGCGGACGAGTTGAACGGGCTGTTGATGGTGAGAAAGGACTCGAAGGTGGCGTCGATGAGGCTGTAGCCGGCCGTCAGCCGCAGTCGGTCCACCTGATGAGATAGCCCCAGCTCGAGCCCCTGGCGCCGGGTTTCGCCGACGTTCTGGAAGAATCCGGCGCCGGGTGAAGTGGCGGAACCGATGAACTGGATGTCGTCCTCCAGCTTGGTCCTGAACAGCGTCAGGCTGTAGCCGGTGTTGCCGAAAAGGCGCCCGCGGAATCCGCCCTCCCAGGTCTTGGCCACCACCTTTTCCAGGGGAGGATCGGCGAGGAACGCGTTGGGCAGCTTGCAGGGATCTTCCGGATCGGCGCAGGTGAGTTCCACCGCCGTGGGCGTCCGCATCCCCTCATTGTAGGCCACATAGGTGTTGATGGCGGGGTCAGGGTTCCAGGCCACGCCCGCCGCCGGGCTGAAACGGTTGAAGGTGTGGCTGCCGTTGAGCTTTGGCTGCAGCCCGGTGGTGTCGCGGATCTCCACCTTGGCCCGGTTGTAGCGCCCGGAGAGGGTGAGATGCACCCGGGGCGTCACCGAGTACACGTCGTAGAAATAGAGGCCGTAGTAGCGGGTCTTGGTCTCGGCGTCAGTGTCCAAAAAGAAGGGCGTGAGGCCAACGGTCCCGCGACCCGGCGTGAAGTCGGCAAACTGGAAGGACTGCTGGAAATCCGTCCGCCCGTAGTCGAGGCTGGCGCCCAGGGTAAGCTGGTTTCTGCGGCCCGCGACGTCTCCCAGGTAGGAATACTGCACCGCCCCGCCGTAGCCGTCCGTGTCCACTCGGCTGGTGTCGTTGGTGGCGCGGAAATTGAATTCCTCGCATTCTCCGGTGTCGGGATCGAATTCGTTGCAGGCGCCTATGGCATTGCCTGGATCGAAATCGTCCTCGGAATTGCTGCTGAAATTCTTGCTCTGCACATGGCGGAAATAGACATTTCCGGCCAGCAAATTGGTGTCGTTCAGGAAATGGCTGGCGGTGAGGTCGCCCATGAACAGCTGGTTGTCCGTGACGTCCGGGTAGGTGTAGGGCGCCTCCCGGCTCACCGCCAGCAGGGACACCGGGGAGGCCTGGGTGCCCTGCAGGTTGCTGTCCGCGAACGTGAGGGCGAGGTCCACGTCCGTGGTGGCGGTCTCGTACCCCACCTTGCCGAACAGCTGCTTCACAGTGCTGGGGGAGAAGTCCCGCCACCCGTTTTCGTCGAAATAAGTTCCGGCGATGAAGTAGTCCAGTTCCCCGCGGGACGCCCCGTACTCGAACTCTCCGGACAGGCGATCGAAACTGCCGCCGTAGGCGGTGACGGAGCCGCCGGGATGCTCCTTTCCGCTCTTGGTGCGCAGCGCCACCGACCCCCCCAGGGTGTTGAGCCCGAATACCGGGTTGGATCCAGGGATGAGGTTAATGGAAGAGATGGCATTCTTGGGGATCAGGTCCCAGTTCACCGTGTCGCCGAAGGCCTCATTGATGCGCACGCCGTCCTGAAACACCGACAAGCCCTGGGGCGCTCCGATGAGGGGGGTGGCCACGAAGCCGCGGAAATTGAGGTCGATCTGGAAGGGATTGCCCTGGGCGCTGCTGGCGTTGACGCTCTCGAAATTGCGCTCCAGGAAGTCGCCAACGCTGAGGGGTTTGTCGCGCTTCAGCTCCTCATCGGTGGCGGCCTGAACATTGCTCGGCACCTCCTCCCGGGGCGTGCCCAGAGCGGGGAGAGGCGTGGTACTGATGACTTCCACCGTCGGAAGCTCCAGGTCTCCCCGCTCGTCGGCTGTCCACGCATCCTGACTCACCCACAACCCTGTCGCCAAAAAAATTGCCGCCCCGAGAAGACGGATGCGCAACGCGAGGGAGCAATTAACGGGGACGACGCTCACTGGCCTTCTCGTAAGAAGTTTTCTTCCGGCTTCCCGGGACTTCGACCGGGCACCCTTTCCGGGTGCCGATCCCAAAGACAGGAAGTTATACCACACGGGCAGACAGGATCAGCTGCCTAGACACCCCAGTCCGCGCACTTTCGGTCGAGGGTCTTGCGCGAAATCCCGAGACGCCGCGCCGCCTCGGCCTTGTTGCCACCGCTTGCCGCCAGCACCGCCCGGATGTGCCGGTTCTCCACCTCGCCCAGGCTCAGGTCAACTATCGCCGACGCCGACCGCGGCGCCGGCTCCTCCGCCCCCTCGCCGATGCTCTCCAGTGGGAAATGCCCGAGGATCAGGGAGCGCTCCACCAGATTGCGCAGCTCCCGCGCGTTGCCCGGCCAGCGGTACCTCGTCAGCCGCGCCAGCACCTCCGGCCCCATGGGGATGGAGCGCACACCGAGCTGCGCGGACAGCTGGCGCAGGAAGTGCGCCGCCAGCGTCGGGATGTCCTCGGTGCGCTCGCGCAGCGGCGGGATGGTGAGCGTGACGACGTCCAGACGATAAAACAGGTCCTGGCGGAATCGCCCCGCCGCCATTTCCGGCGCCAGATTACGGTTGGTGGCCGCGATGATGCGCGCGTCCACCGGCACCTCCCGCTCCGAACCCACGGGGCGGATCCTGCGCTCCTCGATCACCCGCAGCAGCTTGGCTTGCAGTCCGAGGGGCAGCTCGCTGATTTCGTCCAGGAACAGGGTGCCGCCCTGGGCGTAGAAAAACATCCCTTCGTGGCTTTGGGAGGCGCCGGTAAAGGCTCCCTTCACGTGTCCGAATAGCTCGCTCTCGATGATATCGGGTGAAATGGCGCTGCAGTTGACCGGCACAAACGGCCGCTGGGCGCGGGGGCTCATGCGATGCAGGGCCCGCGCGGCCACCTCCTTGCCGGTGCCCGACTCGCC
>DKBC01000364.1 GCA_002451065.1 Betaproteobacteria bacterium UBA6910 | reverse complement strand
CCTGGGCCGCCAGCACCAGTTCATAGATTTCGCGTTGCTCCGCGGAAAAGCGCCCGTTCACGGGAAAGGTGCGGGTGATGTCCGAGGCGTAGCCTTCCACCTCGCAACCGGCATCGATCAGGAGCAGGTCCCCGTCGCGCAGTTCGGAGGAGTTTTCCACGTAGTGCAGGACGCAGGCATTGGCGCCCGAAGCGACGATGGGCGCGTAGGCGGGCCCCTGGGCCCCGCTGCGGCGGAACTCGTGTAGCAGTTCGGCCTCCACCTCGAACTCGCGCACACCCGGGCGTGCGACCCGCATCGCCCGCACGTGGGCCGCGGCCGCAATTCCCGCGGCCTGCCGCATCAGGCCCAGCTCGCGCTCGTCCTTCACCAGGCGCATCTCGTCGAGGACGGCTCGGACATCCCGGATTTCCGCGGGCGCCACAACACCGGTCCGCGCCTGCTCGCGAACCCGGTTGATCCAGGCCACCACCCGGGCATCCCAGCCGGAGTCGACGCCGAGAGGGCAATAGACCGCGGACTGATCGGCGAGCAGCTTCGGCATGGCATCTTCCAAAGCACCGATGGGATGGGTCTCGTCGAATCCGAACGCCTCCCGGGCCGCTTCCGGTCCGAAACGACGGCCGTCCCAAATCTCCCGCTCGGGATCCTTCTCGCGGCAGAACAGAATCGATTTCGGAGACTCGCCCGCCACCATCACCAGCACGGCTTCCGGTTCCCCAAACCCGGTGAGGTAAAGAAAATAGCTGTCGGGCCGGTACGGGTAATGGGAATCCCGGCTGCGGATGCGCTCCGGCGCCGTCGGCACGACCACCACCCCTCGCCCCACCGTTGACAGCAGCCGCTCCCGGCGCCTGCGAAATTCCTGGACCGTCACCATGATGATGTTTCCCAGCAAAATGCCGTTTCCGGCAAGCATCAGTCCTTCGAATCAAAGACCGCTATTGTCCGACGCGGGTTCTTCGAGTTGCACCGGATTCCTGGCGCAGCAGCCGGTCCAGTAACGAGAGCCGCTCCGGAGTGCCCACGTCGAACCAGCGGCCGTGAAAAGGCTCCCCGCTCACCCGGCCAGCGTCCATGGCCTGCCGAAGCAGCGGCGCCAGCTTCACCTTGGCGCCCCGGGGAATGCCGGAAAACAGCCCCGGGCGGTAGACTCCGATGCCGCCGAAAGTGAGGCGCGGTTCGCCGGCCGCCGTCACCCGTCCCTCGTTCAGCGCAAAATCCCCCTGCGGGTGGTGAGGCGGGTTCGGAACCAGCACCAGATGAGCAAGATCAGTTTCGTCCCTGCGACTCAACCGCTCCAGGCGCGGAAGCAGGGCGCTGAAACCGAATTCGCAGTAGATGTCGGCATTGACCACCAGAAAGGCTGAATCTCCCAGCAGGGGCAAAGCCTGAACGATACCACCCGCCGTTTCCAGCGCCTCCCGCTCCTGGGAATAGCGGATGTGAAGCCCATAGCCGGCGCCGTCGCCAAGCGCCGCTTCGATCATGTGGCCGAGATGGGCGTGGTTAACGACGACATCCCGGAAACCGGCAGCGGCCAGCCGTTCCAGATGCCAGCCGATGAGGGGCCTGCCGCCCGCCTCAAGAAGCGGCTTGGGGACCGCATCGGACAGGGGCCGCATGCGCTCGCCGCGCCCGGCAGCGAGCAGCATGGCGGGATACCTAGAACGTGTAGCCAACGCGGTTTTCCGGAGCGCCCTCAATGGCCTCCAGCACGCGGAGCAGGGGTGCGAGCTCTCGGTAGCGACCGCAAGCCCGTCGCAGGTAGTCCATCACCAGGGGCATATCCTTGAGATAGCCGTCCTTGCCGTCCCGGTGGCAGAGCCTCGCGAAAATGCCCAACACCTTGACGTGGCGCTGCACCCCCATCCACTCGAAGTCGCGATAAAAATCCCCGAAGTCCGGGGCCACCGGGAGGCGGGCGCGCTTGGCCTTCTCCCAGTAGCGGATCGTCCAGTCGAGGATCCGTTCCTCGTCCCAATGCACATAGGCGTCCTTGAACAGGGACACCAAGTCGTAGGTAACGGGCCCATACACCGCATCCTGGAAATCCAGGATCCCGGGATTCGGCGTCGTCACCATGAGGTTGCGCGAGTGATAGTCCCGGTGCACGAACACCCGTGGCTGGGCCAGGTTATTCTGAAGTATCAGGGCAAACATCGACTCCAGTTGCTCCCGTTCCGATGGCAGCAGTGTGTGTGGCCGATGGCGGCCCAGATACCATTCCGGGAACAACCGCAGTTCCCGCAGCAGCAGATCCTTCCCGTATTCCGGCAGCTGGTCCGGGCGACTCGCGAGTTGAATCCGGATGAGCGCATCGACGGCGTCCCGATAGAGTTCATCCGCCGTCGAATCGCTCAGCGCCTGGAGGTAAGTAGTGCTCTCCAGATCCGTGAGCAGCAGAAAGCCGCGCGCGAGATCCTGCTCCAGCACCTCCGGCACGTGCACGCCGGCCGCACCAAACACCCTGGCAACATGGACGTAAGGCCGGCAGTCTTCCTTGTCCGGCGGGGCGTCCATGGCAATGTAGGACCGCCCGGGAGTGCTGACGCGGAAGTAGCGGCGGAAGCTCGCGTCGGCCGACGCCGGCGCGAGGCTGAAGGCCTGCCTCAGCAAACGCTTTTTGAGCCAGTTTTCAAGCTCCTGCAATCGCTCCATGGCGTCACTGCGAACTGCGCTTGTGGTAGGATTCGTCGGATTTTAGCACCTCGCTCCGCCGCCAAAATCCGCATGAAGCTCCGACTCAAGCCAGTTCCCCTGGCGCTGGCGTGCCTGTTTTCCTCGGCGGCGCTCTCGGAACCCATCGGTCTGGAGAAATTGGAGGTGGATCCGGGGCTGTTGGTATCCCCACCCCCCAGGCGCGAAGGCCCCGCCAGGGAGACCGCGCCGCCGCCGAAAGCACCTGCCGCGATGCCGGCCGAGCCAGCGCCCTCCCAGGCGCCCGCCCAGCCAGCGGAACCCGCGGCGCCGGTGGCTCCCGCCGCCCTCCCTTCCCCGGCGCCGCCGGCCGCCGCTGAACCCGAGCCCAGCCCGCTTCCAGCGGTAGAAGAACCAGCTCCGCCTGGGACTCAAGGCACGGAACAGGGAGCCCCCCCGACCGGCGGCGCATCCACGGCAGAGCAGCAGTTCCCGGCCGCAGATGAGCGGGACGCCGGAGCGCCGGCAGCGGTCCAAGTGCCACCGACCCCGGTTCCGGCCAGCGACGAGGTCATTGGGCCTGTTCCGTCACAGGAGCCCGCGCAGCTCCGGCCATCTGACTCGCTTCGGCCGTTGACAGAGACCCCGGGCCAGCCGTTCCCGGTGTTTCTCGAAGCCGACCGGCTCCAGGGACAGCAGGACAACTACGTGGAAGCCGAGGGCGCGGTGAAAATCCGGAAATACGGCCAGTCAGTAGACGCGGACCGGGTACGCTATAACCTGATAACCAACGACCTGATGGCCGAGGGCTCGGTCCGGCTCGAGCAGTCCGGTGCCCAGGTCACGGGCACCCGCGCGGAATTGGACCTGGACACCTTCACCGGACGGATCGAAGGGCCCGAATACCAGCTTTCCGAGCCCTTTGGCCGCGGCAGCGCGACGGAATTGACCTTGGAGGGGAAAAATCAATACGGAGCATCCGACGCCTCCTACACCACCTGCCCCGCAGGCAACGACGACTGGTATCTGCGCGCGGGCGAACTCAACATCGACCGCGTGCGGGAAGTGGGAACGGCGCGCGACGTCACCCTCGACTTCAAGGGCGTCCCGGTCCTGTATTCCCCCTACATGGATTTTCCGATCGGCGGCCAGCGCAAGAGCGGTTTTCTGGCACCGGTGCTGGGCGCGACCAAGACCACGGGGACCGATATCCTGATCCCCTACTACTGGAATATTGCGCCCAACATGGACGCCACCATCGCGCCCCGCTACATGTCCAAGCGCGGGATCATGCTTGACGGCGAATACCGGTACCTTTTCAGAAACTTTAACGGCGTGGCCCGCGGGGATTTCCTGGGCAACGATGACGAGACGGGAACTGACCGCTGGGGAGTCCTGTTGCAGCATAATCAAAACCTGGGCTATGGCTTCAATGGCGTCATCAACTACCAGCGGGTATCCGACGACAACTTCCTGCGGGACTTCGGGAACCGCATCGCCCTCACTTCCCAGATTACCTTGCCCCAGGAGGCGTACCTCACCTATGGCGGCGGATGGTGGAGCGCGATCGCCCGCTACCAGAAATTCCAGACCCTGCAGGACATTGCGAATCCCATTGTCCCTCCCTATAACCGGGAGCCCCAATTTGCCGTTGCCGCCGATCGGGCCAATCTCTTGGGGTTTGATTTGCGGTTCAACAGCGAGTACGTTGATTTCCGGAATCCCCTAAATACCCAGGTGAGCGGAGACCGGATCATCTTGTACCCGTCAGTAAGCTACCCCCTGGTGACGGCAGGCACCTTCCTGATTCCGCGGGTGAGCCTGCACCATACCCGCTACA
The DNA here is from genome assembly GCA_002451065.1 of Betaproteobacteria bacterium UBA6910. Taxonomy (GTDB): domain Bacteria; phylum Pseudomonadota; class Gammaproteobacteria; order Burkholderiales; family UBA6910; genus UBA6910. Next base: position 9,293 of record DKBC01000364.1, on the reverse strand, counting down.
CTTTCTCCAACCCCAGCTCCAGGGAAGACGCCAATCGCACGGTTCCGATCTACAGCCTGGATGGCGGTCTGATTTTCGAGCGTGACTGGTCGTTCGAAGGAGAAGAGTTCCTGCAGACGCTGGAGCCCCGCGCATTCTATGTCTACGCGCCTTTCCGGGAACAAGGCACGCTCCCGGTTTATGACACGGCGGAAGCAGACTTCAATTTTGCCACGCTGTTCCTGGAGAACCGTTTCATCGGAAACGATCGCGTCAACGACGCCAATCAGATAACCCTCGCGCTCACCTCGCGCCTGCTGAGCGCGGACGCCGGTGACGAGCGCATCAGGGTATCCCTGGGCCAGCGCTTCTTTTTCGACTCTCCGCGGGTGACCCTGGTGCCCGGGGCACCGACCAACGAGACCAGGTCAGATTTCCTCGCCGCTGTCACGGCACGCATCGGACGGCCCTGGCTGGTCGATACCGTGTGGCAGTACGACCCGTCAGACGATCGAAACGAGAAGTTTACTTTCCTAACGCGCTATCAGCCCGAGCCGGGAAAGGTTGCCAATATCGGCTACCGGTACACTTTTAATCAAATAGATCAGGTGGGGGGTTCGTTCCAGTGGCCCCTGGGGGGCGGATGGTGGGGAATGGCGGCCCTAGACTATGATCTTGACGACAAACGCGCTTTGAATGCGGTCGGAGGCCTCGAGTATAATTCCGCCTGCTGGGCGTTGCGTTTCGTCGTGCAGCGATTCGCGACGACTGTCGATCAGACGACCGATCAGTTTTTTGTTCAGCTCGAACTCCGGGGTCTCGCCCGGATCGGTCCCGATCCCCTTGACCTGCTGCGCCAGACCATCCCGGGCTATACGCCCACAACGAATCGGGGCAGCAGCAGCGGCACACAATAGAATTATTGGGGCTACACATGATGGGATTTTCTCGCCACTTTTGCTTGTTCGCTCACGCAGCTGCGTCCCGGCTTCTGGCTGTTGCGGCCATTGGCACCCTCGCGGCCTTGCTGGCAGGTTCGGTTCCGGCGCTGGCTCAAGCCGCGATTAAGGTCGATCGCATCGTCGCCGTGGTAAACGATGAGGCGATTACCCAAGTGGAGCTCGACCGGCGGGTCGCCGTAATCGAGACGCAGCTGAAGAAGCAAGGCGTCGCCCTACCACCAAGGGACGTGTTTGAGAAACAGGTGCTGGAGCGCCTGATCAATGACCGGGCGCAGCTGCAGTTGGCGCAGGAGACCGGATTGCGGGTGGACGACCTGCAGCTCGACCGTACGTTGCGGCGCATCGCGGAAGAGAACCGGCTCAACTTGCAGGAGCTGCGCACGGCGGTAGAGCGGGACGGGATGTCGTTCAGTCAGTTCCGCGAAGATATCCGCAACGAGATCATACTTACCCGCCTGCGCGAGCGCGACGTGGACAACAAGATCGCCGTTAGTGACGCCGAGATCGACCAGTTCCTCAACAGCCAGCAGGCGCAAGGCGCGGCCGCCACTGAGTACGACGTCTCGCATATCCTGATACGGGTGCCCGAGCAAGCGAGCCCGGAGCAGATTCAGGCCCGGAAGCAGCGCGCGGAGGAGGCCCTGGCCCAGGTTCGTGCCGGGACCCCCTTCGCCCAGGTCGCGAGCGCCATGTCCGATGCCCCCGATGCGCTGCAGGGGGGCGCTCTGGGCTGGCGGTCCCCGGGCCGGCTGCCGACCATTTTCGTAACAGCCCTGGAGACGCTCGGCCCGGGGGAGACAAGCCCGGTACTTCGCAGCCCGGCGGGGTTTCACCTGGTCAGGCTCAACGAGAAGCGGGGTGCCGAGAAGGCCGCCATGGTGAGCCAGACCCATGCCCGCCATATCCTGGTCAAAACCAGCGAACTGGTGTCTGAAACGGACGCGCGCAACCGTCTGGTACAGCTCAAGGAGCGGATTGAGAACGGTGCCGATTTTGGCGAGCTGGCGCGGCTTCAGTCAGAGGACGCGAGCGCGTCCAACGGTGGCGACCTCGGCTGGATTTCTCCTGGCGATACCGTTCCCCAGTTCGAGCGCGCTATGAATGCTCTGAGCCCGGGTCAGCTTAGCGATCCGGTTCAGACCCCGTTCGGCTGGCACCTGATCCAGGTTCTCGAGCGACGCGACCGCGACGTAAGCAAGGAACGTGAGCGTTTGCAGGCGCGCCAGGCCATTCGCGCGAGAAAGGGCGACGAGGCCTACCAGGAATGGCTGCGGCAGGTTCGCGACCGCGCTTATGTCGAGAACCGGCTCGAGCGGAATTAGCCCGGGCCCGACCGGCGCTGCCTCGGTCGTCCCGCCTTGAATCCGTCGCGATCACTCGTACTGGCGGTCACCGCCGGGGAGCCGGCCGGCATCGGCCCAGACCTGTGCGTCAAGATCGCCGACAAGGCCCTTCCGCTCCCCATCGTGGTCATCGCCGACCGCGACCTGATCCGGGAGCGGGCGAAGCGTCTCGGCGTCGAAGTTCCCGTTGTCGACTACCAGCCCGGAGCCGGGGCGACCCCCGGCGCGTTGACCGTTCTTCACCAGCCCCTGCAGCGTCCGGGCGCCCCGGGTCGGCTGGACCCCGTGAATAGCCGCTACGTGCTCGGGACCCTGCGGCGCGCCATTTCCGGCTGCCGGTCAGGCGAGTTCGCCGCGTTGGTCACCGCACCGGTGCACAAGGGCATCATCAACGACGCCGGAATTCCGTTCTCCGGCCATACCGAATTTCTCGCCGCAGAGACTGGAACTCCCCGAGTGGTCATGATGCTTGTTGGCGGAGGCCTGCGGGTCGCCCTCGCCACCACCCATCTCGCCCTCAAGGACGTGCCGGCAGCGATCACCCGCCCGGGTCTGGAGCAGACCCTTCGCATCCTGCGCCGGGAACTCACCCGCCTCTTTGCCCTTCCGCGTCCGCGCATCCTGGTGGCAGGGCTCAATCCCCATGCCGGCGAATCCGGCCACCTGGGGCGGGAGGAAATCGACATCATCCAGCCGGTGCTGGACGAGCTTCGAGGCGAGGGTTTCCTGTTGCACGGACCGCTGCCGGCCGATACCTTATTCACGCCCGCCGTACTCAGGGACGCGGACTGTGTCCTGGCGATGTACCACGACCAGGGATTGCCGGTCCTCAAGTACGCCAGCTTCGGGCATGGCATCAATGTCACGCTGGGCCTCCCCATCATTCGCACCTCGGTGGATCACGGAACCGCGCTGGATCTGGCAGGAACCGGACGCGCCGATCCCGGAAGCCTGGTGGCGGCGATCGAGGCCGCGGCTGCCATGGCGCACTGCCAGACCTGACAACGGGCCAGAGTGCTGCGGAACGAGAATCTCGGGCGGGAGGCGTTCACTGCATTGGCGCCCATCGGATGACACACCAGCCCCGGAAACGTTTCGGCCAGCACTTTCTCGCGGATCCAGGCACCGTCGCAAAGATCGTGGCCGCGATCAATCCGCAGCCCGGGGACCGCATGCTGGAAATCGGTCCCGGGCTCGGCGTGCTCACACGGCCGCTAGCGGAACGAGTTGGTTGCCTGCACGCGGTGGAAATAGACCGCGACCTGGCAGCGCATCTCTCCGAAACGTTTCCCCACGAACGGTTGGTGGTTCATGTGGGGGACGCGCTCAAATTCGATTTTGCGGCGCTGGGCCCGGGCCTGCGGGTGGTCGGCAATCTCCCCTACAATATTTCAACGCCGTTGTTGTTCCGGCTCGCCGACGTCGCCGCCACCCTGGTGGATCTTCACCTCATGCTGCAGCGGGAAGTGGTGGATCGCATGGCGGCCCGCCCTTCGACCCCCCAGTATGGCCGATTGAGCGTGATGCTTCAGTACCGGTTCCGCATCGAAAAGCTGTTCGCCGTGCCGCCGGGAGCGTTCCGGCCTCCCCCGCGGGTGGACTCGGCGGTGGTGCGGCTGACGCCCCTTTCACAACCGCAGCCCGAGGCAAGAGATGTCAGGATGCTGGGCAATGTGGTGACGCGCGCCTTTACGCGCCGGCGCAAGACCCTGCGTAACGCCCTGTCCGGGATGGTCGATGAAGCGCTGCTGGCAAGCCTGGAGATCGAGCCGGGCCTGCGCCCGGAGAACCTCGCCGTGGCGGACTACGTGAGAATTTCCAACCGTGTATCCGAAGCCACGGTCAGGACGCCTTCCTCTCGATAAACTCGATCTTATAGCCGTCGGGGTCCTCGACGAAGGCAATAACGGTGGTTCCATGTTTCATCGGTCCGGCTTCCCGCGTCACCTTGCCGCCCCGTTTCCTGACCTCTTCGCACGCCTGGTAGGCGTCATCCACCTGAAGGGCAATGTGCCCGTAAGCGGTCCCGAGATCGTAGGAGTCCACACCCCAGTTGTGGGTGAGTTCGAGCACCGCGCCCTCGGACTCCGGTTGGTAGCCAACAAAGGCGAGGGTGAATTTGCCATCCGGGTAATCGTTTCTCCGCAGCACCCGCATTCCGAGCACCTCGGTATAAAACTGGATGGATCGGTCCAGATCACCGACGCGAAGCATAGTGTGCAGGATGCGCATCCCAAACCTCCTCAGATCTCCACCATCTCAAAGTCGTCCTTGCGGGCCCCGCACTCGGGGCAAGTCCAATTCACCGGGACCTCTTCCCAGCGCGTTCCCGGGGGAATGCCCTCGTTCGGCAACCCCGCGGCTTCATCGTAGATGAAACCGCAGATGAGGCACATGTATGTTCTGTAAGTCGTCTCGGTGGCCGGCATGGTCAGTTGGTCATAGTATTTCGGCTACAATCGCATTTTAAACGATCGCCCAGGATGTCTCAGCCCCCGCCCGTCGTCCTCGCCTTCGCCGCCACCGATCCCAGCGGCGGCGCTGGCCTGCAAGCGGACGTCCTCACGCTCTCGAGCATGGGCTGTCATCCGCTCTCGGTGGTGACTGCGATTACCATCCAGGACACGGCCGGCATCGAGGACATGCTGACCTTAGACCCGGAATGGGTCTCCGATCAAGCCCGCGGGGTACTCGAGGATGTGCGGGTGGACGCCTTCAAGGTGGGACTGCTCGGAAGCATCGAGGTCATGACAGCTGTGGCGGAAGTGGTTGCGGACTATCCGGACGTCCCTTTGATCCTGGATCCGGTGCTGGCCTCGCTCCGCGACGGAGACCTGTTCCCCGAGGAAATTATCGCCGGGTTGCGGGAATTGCTGATCCCGCAGGCAACCCTCATCACGCCCAACGGAATCGAGGCCCGCCGTCTGGTTCAGGATGCCGAGGACGAGAACCTCGATCTGGAGGTGTGCGCCCAACGCCTGATCCAGCTTGGCTGCGAATATGTTCTGGTGACGGGCACCCATGAGCCGCTTGCCGAGGTGGTGAATACGCTATATGGAGAGCAGGGAACCATTCGCAGCGACTCGTGGGAGCGACTTTCCGGAACCTTTCACGGATCCGGATGCACGCTATCTGCCGCCATCGCCGCTACCCTGGCTAACGGCCTTTCGCTGCCGGAGGCCGTGAAGGAGGCGCAGGAATACACCTGGCAAAGCCTCAAGCACGGATTTCGCCCCGGCATGGGAAGGGCGCTTCCCGATCGCATGTTCTGGGCGCGCGAAGCCGACGAGGATGAAACCGTCGATTAGCGGGCTGTACGGCATCACTCCGGAAACCGACGACACGTTGACGCTGCTGGAGCAGGTCGGCGCCGCGCTGGCCGGCGGCATGCGCTGGGTGCAATACCGAAGCAAGAGCCCAGACCGGGAACTGCGGATCAGGCAGGCACTGGATCTGCGCCGGCTCTGCGCAGTATATGCGGGCAACCTAGTTGTGAACGATGACGTCATGCTGGCACTCGAGGTTGGTGCCGACGGGGTGCACGTGGGTCGAGGTGACATGCCGATCCGTGAAGCGCGCGCCCTGCTGGGACCGGATCGGCTGCTGGGGGTGTCCTGTTACAACCAGTTGGAACTGGCGGTCGCGGCGGCGGCCGAGGGCGCGGACTACGTCGCGTTCGGTAGCTTTTTTCCCTCCACCGTTAAGCCCTGGGCGGTTCGCGCCGAGAGGTCGCTGATTCTAGCCGCCAGGCATCGCCTGCAGCTGCCAGTAGTCGCGATCGGCGGAATCACGCTCGACAACGCCCCGGGACTGATCGAAGCCGGTGCCAGCGCCGTCGCGGTCGTGACCGCATTATTCGGCGCACGTGACATTCAGGCAGCGGCGTCAGCCTTCAATGAACTGTTTCGAATTCCCTGTGCCTCACACGAGTGACTCCATGACCTCACGCAACGATACCCTGTTTGCCTCTTCCCAGGCCGTGATTCCCGGGGGGGTCAATTCCCCGGTCCGCGCTTTCCGGTCCGTGGGAGGAACTCCGCGGTTTTTTGAGCGGGGCGAGGGGCCTTTCGCCTGGGACGCGGACGGCAAGCGCTACATTGACTACGTCGGCTCCTGGGGACCCATGGTCCTGGGCCACGCCCACCCGGAAGTGGTGCGCGCCGTGCAGCTGGCGGCGGCGAGGGGGCTTTCGTTTGGCGCCCCCACCGCCGCCGAACTCGAGATGGCGGAACTTCTGGTTCACCTGATGCCCTCCCTGGAGCAAGTGCGGCTGGTGAGCTCGGGGACCGAGGCCACCATGAGCGCCATTCGGCTCGCCCGGGGCTTTACCGGCCGGACAAAGATCGTCAAGTTCGAGGGCTGCTACCACGGGCACGCGGATTCCCTGCTGGTGAAGGCGGGCTCGGGCGCGCTGACTTTCGGCCAGCCCAGTTCCTCGGGAGTCCCGGCGGAGATCGCCGGCCAGACTCTGGTGCTGGATTACAACGACGTAGCCGGGCTTGAGCGCTGCTTTGAGTCGGTCGGCGGGGAAATTGCCGCCGTGATCGTGGAGCCGGTGGCCGGAAACATGAATCTGGTGGTGCCGCAACCCGAGTTCCTGAAAGGCCTGCGCGCGTTGTGCAGCCGCCACCAGGCGGTACTCATTTTTGACGAGGTCATGACCGGATTCCGCGTCGCGCTAGGCGGCGCCCAGGCGCTCTACGGCATCAAGCCGGACCTGACCACTTTGGGCAAGGTGATCGGGGGGGGAATGCCGGTGGGCGCCTTCGGTGGAAGGCGGGAAATCATGGAGAAGATCGCGCCCTTGGGACCGGTATACCAGGCGGGAACTCTGTCGGGCAACCCCGTGGCGGTCGCCGCGGGCCTGGCAACGCTGAAGCTGGTGCAGGCGCCCGGCTTCTACGACGCCCTCGCCAAGTCCACTGCCGACCTGATCGAGGGTCTTTCGGCCGCAGCCCGAGGGCACGGGATCGCCTTCTCGGGCCAGTCAGTAGGAGGAATGTTCGGCATCTATTTCCGCGGCCGCCCGCCCACCAGCTACGCCGAAGTGATGGAATGCGACAAAGAGGCTTTCAATCGCTTCTTTCACGCGATGCTGGACGAGGGAGTGTACCTGGCCCCGTCCGCCTATGAAGCCGGATTCGTTTCCGCTGCCCACGGCAGTACCGAGATCGAAGCGACGGTGTCGGCGGCCGAGCGGATTCTCGCTGCTTGGAAGTAGGCCGGCCCTCGCAGGCCCAGAGTATTTCCAAAAGGGGGGCGCCGCGCCACCCCTTTTTTCCTGGAAGCTTGTCCAACTCAGTGCAAACCCTGAACGTACTCCCCGACGGCTGCCATGTCTCTATCGCTCATTTTCTCGGCAATCATCTGCATCATGCGGTTCGGGTCATTGCCCCGTTCGCCGCTGCGGAATGCCTTGAGCTGCAATACCACGTATTCGCCGTACTGCCCCGCCAGCCGCGGGTACTGGGCCGGAATCCCTGCTCCGTTGGGGGAATGGCAGCCGGAACATGCCGGAATGCCCCGAGCCGGGTCGCCGCCCCGGTAAAGCCTCTCGCCGGCCAGGGCGAGATCCTTGTCCATGGCGGACGCTGGCGCGGGCTTCTGCGCGGCAAAATAAGCGCCCAAGTTCTTCATGTCCTCGGGCGTAAGGGTAGCCACCATTCCCTGCATGATGGCGTTCTTGCGTCCGCTCGGCTGGTCCGCGTTCTTAAAGTTCATTAATTGCTTGGTGATATACTGCGGCACCTGTCCCGCCAGGCGGGGGTTGGCTGCAAGGGGGCTGTTCCCGTCCGCCCCATGGCAGCCGGCGCACAACGTGGTGGCGATGGGCGCGGCCTTCTCCGGATCAGCATTCGATGCCTTATCCTCGGCCGCGGGGGCGAAAGATGGGGCGGCGAGCGCGAACAGTGCGGCAATTTTCAGCACGGACTTCATCTGGGCTCCTCGGAAAAGCTTAGGGTCGGAAAGGGCGGAATTTTATAACAGGCCCCGGCGACGGCGCCAGTTCAAGCCCTGCAGCCCCATGACGTTTTTGAAGAAATCAGAGTTTGTCAAATCGGCGGCAAGCCTCAAGGACCTTCCCGCGGATAGCCTCGCCGAGGTCGCCATAGCGGGACGCTCCAACGCCGGCAAGTCCAGCGCGCTCAACGCGCTAGCCAATCGCCGGCGCCTCGCCTATGTCAGCAAGACGCCGGGAAGAACCCAGGAACTCAACTTCTTCCGGGTAGCGGAGGGACGTTACCTGGTCGACCTTCCGGGCTATGGCTACGCCAGGGTCCCGGATGAGATCCGGCGCCGCTGGGAGAAATTTCTCGGGGAGTATCTTCTTGGTCGCGGCGCGCTTCAGGGCATGGTCCTGGTGATGGACGCACGTCACCCCTTGACGAATATCGACCGCATTATGCTGCAGTGGTTTGCTCCCTCGGGTCGGCCGATCCACGTGCTGCTCACCAAGAGCGACAAGTTGAGCCGAGGTGTTGCGGCCCGTACGTTGCAGACCGTCCGGCGGTTTCTCGCGCAGCACTATCCCTTGCACAGCGTTCAACTGTTTTCCAGCACCGAAAAGGAGGGTCTGGAAGAGGCCGAGGAGATCATCCTCGGCTGGCTCGGCCTTGCGCGGGCGACGGGCATAAAAAACCCCCGGTTAAAGGGGAGTAAAANNGGGAGGAGAAGCGGGAGACGATGCGACGCATCGTCTTCTGCTGAGAGCGATCCGAGGCTTAGAAGTTCCCGGACGCTGCCCCGAGACAGATTTTCCCTTATGATACGAGACCTTGATTGTGCGTCAGGGGCAAGACCATGAAGCCACTCGGGAAATACCCTCACAAGCGCATGCGTCGGCTGCGCCACGACGATTTCTCTCGTCGGCTGGTGCGCGAGCATCACTTACGCCCGGATGACCTGATTTATCCGGTATTCATCTTGGACGGGCAAAACCGCATGGAAGAGGTACCGTCCATGCCGGGAGTCGTGCGCCAAAGTGTGGACAAGCTGCTGCACCAAGCCG
>DKBC01000002.1 GCA_002451065.1 Betaproteobacteria bacterium UBA6910 | reverse complement strand
CAAGCCCAGCGCCGCGATCTTGGCGCTGCCCACGTAAACGCCGGGAGCGCCGCTCCGGCTTTCGGCGGCGATCCCGTGGTCGCCGAGCAAGTCTATCACTGCCTGTTCCATGATTCGCACCAGCGCCTTTACCGTGAGCTTGTGCCGGCGCAGATCAAGGAGCAGGTAGAGCACCACCTGCCCTGGGCCGTGGTAGGTTACCTGTCCGCCGCGGTCGATCTTGATGACCGGAATGTCCCCGGGATCCAGCAGGTGTTCCGTCTTGCCGGCCTGGCCCAGGGTAAACACCGGGGGATGTTCCAGCAACCAGACTTCGTCCGGGGTGCCGGGGTGGCGGGCGGCGGTGAACGCCTTCATGGCGTTCCATGTCGGAAGGTAATCCACCCGTCCCAGGCGGCGGATAACGATCGGGGATCGAGGGTCCGGGACCGCGGATCCAAGACCGGGGAGCGGGAGCGGGAGCGGGGCAGCCGGGGCCACGGGCATTCGTCTATCCTCGATCCTGACTGCCCTTATTCCTCACAGCACCATCGTCACCATCGGGTGATCGCACAGGTCGCGGTAGAGGGCATCCAGCTGCTGGCGGGAAGTGGCGCGGATCACGCAGGTCAGGCTCAAATACTTGCCCTCGCGGCTGGAGCGCATCTCCATGGTTGCGGGATCGAAGTCGGGCGCGTGCCGCCGGACCACCGATAGCATTGCCTGGGCGAACCCCTCCCGCGTGCTTCCCATGATCTTGATCGGGAAGTCATAGGGATATTCGATCAGCGTGTGTGCAGCGTTCAATGGGCTCATGCCGGGGCCGGCTGGCGCATCACGGTGCGCTTGAATTCCTGATACAGGCGGTGCAGCTCCCGGAACACCGGGCCCGGCTCGCCCCTGCCAACGGGCCTGCCGTCCAGGGTGGTGACGGCCAGCACTTCCTTGGTGCTGGAGGTGAGCATCAGCTCGTCCGCGGCGCGCAACTCCAGCTCGGTGATCTCCCGCACCTGGTGCGCAATGCGATGGGCGGCCGCCAGTTCCAGCACTACGTCGTAGGTGATGCCGGGGAGCATCAGGTGATTCTTGGGTGGCGCCAGCAGGACGCCGTCCTTCACCAGGAACACGTTGCTTACCGATGCCTCGGTGAGGAAGCCGTCGCGGATCAGCACGGTTTCCGCCGCCCCCACGTCAGCGGCCAGCTGCCGCAACAGGCAGTTGGCGAGCAGCGCCACCGACTTGATGTCGCAGCGCAGCCAACGGTAGTCGCTGGCGGTGATGGCGGCGACGCCGTGCGCGACCTGCTCGGCGGGCGGAGTCACCAGCGGATTGCTCATGAGAAACACTGTCGGCGGCACACCCGCGGGGAAGGCGTGGTCGCGCTTGGCAACGCCTCTGGTCACCTGCAGGTAGACCCCTTGGTCTTCAGGCGCGTTGCGATGGATGATTTCCTCGATCAGCCGGCTCCACTCGGCATCGCTGTGGGGGTTGGCGAGGCGAATCCCGTCCAGGCTGTTCTGAAGGCGGCGAAGATGCTCCTTGAGGCGGAACGGGTGCCGCGAGTAGACCGGGATCACCTCGTAGACGCCGTCGCCGAAAATGAATCCTCGATCGAGGACCGGAAGGCGGGCCTCCTCCAGCGGCATGAACGAACCGTTGAGATAGGCCGTCATGATCAGTTGAAGAGCATGCGCACGCTGTCCCAGGCGCGGCCAAAAATGCCGGCCTTGCCGACCGCTTCCAGCGCAAGCAAAGGGTGTTCCGCGAGGGGCTTGCCGTCCAGGGTGACTTTGACCGTTGCCACCCGCTGGCCGGGGCTGATAGGCGCCTCCAGGGGCTCCTGGCGCTCCACCGCGGCTTTAAGCCGGTCGGACTGCCCCTTCGGCACGGTGAGGTAAAGGTCCCGATGCAGTCCGGCCCTCACGGTTTCCGCGACACCCTTCCACACTGGGATCGAGGTCACCACCTGGCCTTTTTCGTAGACCCGCACCACGTCAAAGAACTGGAAGCCGTAGTTCAGCAGCTTCTGGTTTTCCGCGACCCGGGCGTTTTCCGAGTCGGTGCCAAGAACGGTCGAAATCAGTCGCCGCTCGCCGCGCTTGGAGGAGGTGATCAGGCAATAACCGGCGGCTTCCGTATGGCCCGTCTTGACGCCGTCCACGGTCGGGTCCAGCCACAGCAGCCGGTTTCGGTTGCTCTGGGTGATCCTGTTATAGGTGAATTCTTTCTCCGAGTACATCGTGTAGTACTCGGGGAAGTCCCGGATGATGGCCGCCGCCAGGAGGGTAAGGTCTCCGGCGGTGGAGTAAAGCTGAGGGTCCGGAAGGCCCGTGGCGTTGGTGAAGTGGGTGTTCTTCATCCCCAGGCGCGCAGCCTCGCGATTCATCATCTCCGCGAACACGTCTTCCGACCCCGCCACCGCCTCCGCCAGCGCGACGCTGGCGTCATTGCCGGATTGCACGATCATGCCGCGCAACAAATCCTGCACCGTCACCGGAGTTCGGGGTTCGATGAACATGCGGGAGCCGCCGGTCTTCCAGGCCCGCTCGGAGACCGGAACCGCCTGCTCCAGGGTCAGCCGCTTCTCCCTCAGCGCGTTGAATACCAGATAAGCCGTCATCAGCTTGGTGAGCGATGCCGGCTCCACGCGCTTGTCTTCCGCCTGGCTCGCGATGGTCTGGCCGCTGCTGGCTTCATAAAGAACGAAAGAGGCGGCTCCCACGGAGGGCGGCGCCGGTTGCGCGAGGGCGATCGAGGGCAGGAATACTGCGAGAATTAGGAAACGGCTCATGGAGAGGGAAGGCAACATCGTGAGAAAAGGCAAATTATATACCACGAAATCTTCGGCGCCCTTAACCCCGGCGGAGGCAAAGGGTGTGCCGCGCTGCTAGAATTTTTTGGACACTTCTCTTGTAACCGAGGTAAATGATGAAGACAGCGCTTTTTCTCGCTGCGGCGGGCCTGGCACTGACCGTTGCCGGTTTCCTGCCCTCAGGCCGGGCCGAGGGTCCCGTGGGCGTCACCGATCCCTGGGTCCGGGCCACCGTTCCCGGCCAGAACGTGGCGGGTGCGTATCTGGAGATTGTCAGCACGCGGGATGCGGCCCTGGTATCCGCCGCGAGCCCGGCGGCTGGTCTGGTGGAGATTCACACCATGAACATGGAGGGCGACGTGATGCGAATGCGCGCCGTGGACCGGATTGAACTGCCGGCGGGCAAGCCGGTGAAGCTGGCTCCCGGCGGCTACCACATCATGCTCATGGATTTGAAGCGGGAACTGAAGGAAGGCGACACTGTTCCGATCACCCTCACGATCGAGGGCCGGGAGCAGGGCCGCGCCACGATCCAGTTGACCGCTCCCGTGCGCGCGGGCCCGGGCCATCACCATCATGGCCGCGGTCAGTGATCGCGCGGAAGAGCGGCCCGCCAGGAACTAACGTTCGCGCGGATCCAACGGCGCCTCGCCATTGGCGAGCCGCTGGCACGCCTTCCGGATCAGCCGGAGCTGTGCGTCGAAGTTGCGGCAGCCGTTGCACATCATCAGGTGCAGGCGAACGCCGATACGCTCGGACAGGCTCAGCCTCCGATCGTGGCCCTCGGAAATGAGACGGGTGACTTCCCTGCAGGTTATCATGAGGTCGTCAGGCTCCGCCGGCGCCGTCGCCCAGCCATTTCTGTTCAAGGCATAACCGGAGGCTCATGCGGGCGCGGTGGAGCATGACCCAACAATTAGTCGTGCTGATACCCACCTCCTTACAGATTTCTTCGGTGCTGAGGCCCTGAATCTCGCGCATCATGAACACCCGCGCCACGGCTGGGCTCATGAGCGTGGCGCAGTCTTCAAGCGCATCCCAGAAGTGCTTGTTTTCCAAGGCGCGCTCGGGGTTCCCCCAGTCCCGGGGCGGGCTCGACCAATGTTCGTTTTGCCGGAACAGGGCGTCGAACTCGTCACTTTCCCGCACCGCTTCCACCCTGATGGCATCCGCGAGGGGTGTCTCGCGGCTTTGCTTGCGCACCAGATCAGCGATCTTGTGCTTCAGAATGCCCGTAAGCCAGGTTTTCGCCGAGGATCTCCCGGCGAACCGCGATTTGGCCGTTACCGCCGCCAGCAGCGTCTCCTGTACGGCGTCTTCCGCGAGGTGGGGGTCGCGCAGCTGGAGCACCGCAAAGCGGTACAGGTAATCGCGATAGGTTTCCGGGGCGGGGTCGTCCGACGGGGGGGATCCGGAGGCGGGAGGGCGCATGGTCGGGAACCTAATGGCGCAACGGTAGCTTCAGAGAGCGGCGCTGACAAGTCATTCCTGGTCCGGGACCCCACGGGATGCTTTGGGGGTTGAAACCCGTGTTCCTCCACCCTATATAGAAGTCACACGCGGCGTCGATGGCGGCGCCTGCAGACTTGACTAAGGAAAAGGAGAACGGACATGGCAGACATCACGCGTTATGATCCTTTCGGCGATTTGGACGATCTGTTCCGCGGCTTCTTCGTGCGCCCGATGGCGGTCGAGGGCAAGCCCCATTTGCAGATCAAGATGGACGTGTCAGAGACGGAAAAGGCCTATGTCATCAAGGCCGAGTTGCCCGGCGTCAACAAGGAAGACATCAACATCACCATCGACGGCAATCAGGTGGCGGTCAGCGCTGAAGTGAAGGAAGAGAAAGAGGCCCGCGAAGGCGAGAAACTGTTGCGCCAGGAGCGCTACTTCGGCAAGGTGTATCGCGCGTTTTCGCTGGCCCAGGATGTGGATGAGGGCACGGCGACCGCTAGGTACAACAACGGCGTCCTGGAACTCACCCTGCCCAAGAAGCAGGCTGCGAGCGCCAAGAAGCTGCGCGTCGATTAGCGCGGCCGATTTTGCCTCGACCCTCGGAAAGGGCGGCTGCGGCCGCCTTTCCGCTTTGTCGCGGGAGACCCCCCACCCCCGCGGCGCTGCGCCGCGCCGGATCCCCCGCGAAGGTCCAGCCGCGTCCCGATTCTCGGGACGGAGGAAACTGGAGGCCATCCTTGTGTCCGGCATGCGGGTGCGGGAGATAAGCGCCTTTCGGGCACCGTGCTAGACTTCGCCCGGTGCGGGGATCGCAGAGACTGATGTTGCCCGCACCGTAGCAACCAGAACGGAGGGATGGGAAGCGTGGCCCGAGCACGATGCGACGCGAAGAGATGGTGGTGGGCTGCGGTTCTGCTCATGGCGCTGGCCGGGTGCGCAGCCACCCAGGAGCGCAGCCGTGGCGCCCAGTTCGACAACATCGCCCTGGCCTACGAAACCGCCATCCGCTGGTCGGATTTCGAGCGCGCCGTGGGTGTGGCCGGAGTGTCGGGTGCCAATCAGGAAACCCTGCAGCGGCTCAAGCCGGTGAAAGTCGTTTCCTACGATCGGGTCTCGGCGGAGCTCTCTGAAGACGGGACCCAGATCCTGCAGATCGTGAAGATCGAATACACCCTCGAGACGTCCATGAAGCTGCGCAGGATCGTCGACCAGCAGGGCTGGCAATTCGACCCGGCCCAAAAGCGATGGATCCTCGTCACTGGCCTGCCGGATTTTTTCCGCCAGAAGTGATTTTTTCCGCAGAGTGCGCGCCGGGCCGGGAAGTCACTCCCACAAGCCTCGGCTCCCCAGCGCCCCTGTGATAGCATGTCGCCGCTGCCCGGAGCCAACACAGTGTAAGCGATGCTTCCCAGGACCATCGAAATGCCGGCACTGCTGAAAAAGGATTGCGACGTTCTCGTCAAGTCGCGCCTGTTCCAATCCGTGGACCTGGACGCCATCCAGCATTTGCTTGACGAGTGCCAGGTCCGGGACTTGAAGCGCGGCGGAAGGCTGCTTACCGAGGGGGAGGCTTCCGCGGCGACCACCTACCTGATCCTCGAAGGGCGCCTCAGCGTCCACCTGGAAGGGCCCGATTCCTCCCCCCATGCCATCGTCGGTCCCGGGGAATGCGTCGGCGAGATGTCGGTGCTGGACGGCAAACCCAGATCGGCGGACGTGCTCAGCGACGAAGATGCCCGGGTGCTGGTCATCCCGGAGCCGATGCTGTGGTCGATGGTTCGCACCTCCCACGCGTTCTCGAGCAACCTGCTGCGCGTCCTGTCGCTGAGAATGCGACGGGACAACGCGGCGCTGATCGCGTCCCACGAGCGCCAGCGGGAACTGGAGCAGGCGGCGAGCACCGACGGGCTTACCGGATTGCGCAACCGCCGCTGGGTCAACGAGGCGTTTCCACGGCAGCTCGCCCGATGCGCGCGCGAGGGCAAGGAGGTGAGCCTGCTGCTGGTGGATCTGGACAATCTGAAGGCGTGCAACGACAACGGCGGGCACATCATGGGTGACGCCATGATCTGCCGCACCGCATCGGTGCTGCTGCGGCACCTGCGGCCTCAGGACCTGGTGGCGCGCTTCGGGGGCGACGAGTTCTGCGTGCTATTGCCGGAGACCCCCGCGGCTATGGCAGACTGCGTCGCCGAGCGGCTGCGCGCCGCGGTGCAAACCGAAGTCTGCATCGATCTCGGCAAGGGGCCGATGCGGGGCACGATTTCCTGCGGTGTGGCTACCGGTGAGCCGACCGTTGGCCTGGAAACCCTGCTGGACCGGGCGAGCGGGGCGCTCAACCGCGCCAAGCACGCGGGCAAGAACCGCATCGAAAAATAGTTGCCAGTGGCGCGGGACCGGGCCCCCCTGTTCGGAGCGTCCCCGACCTCAACCGGGATACGAAACCTCCGCCACCGCGTCGAACAGGAACAGGGCGTCGGCGGCGAAATTCCCCGCGAGACCCAGAACCAACGAGCGGGCGAGTCAGCCCGGCATCTGCGCCGGGATAGGCCGCGATCTCCGGCAGCCGTCTCTAATGGCGCGGTAATCAGCCGCAATAGACCCAGATTGGCGCCTCAAATCTGGACCCTGGTGAGCTCCGATTTCCAAAACGCGTTGGCGACGTCGAGCCGGATGGGGTGGTCAAGGCCGGCGGGGGCAAGGAAGTCCAGGCCCCGGGCGGGGTAGCGGCAACAGCGGCGGTGTCGCAGAGCAGGGTCATCGCGTGCTCCGGCTTTCCGCAGGAATTGCGGCGTCGAACCCCACGATGACGCCTTCAAGGACGTGGCGCGCGAGGGTCGCGCCAAGATCAAACTCGGGTTCGACATGATTGGCGGCATCGGCCGCCCGGCCCAGGGGCGCCCCCTGTCCCAGGTGCGCGAGCAGCTGGAATTCGCCATCCGCCAGCCCCTCCAGCTGGAGCACGAAGTCGCGGCGCGTGACCAGGACGTTCACGCCGCCCTCGCCCAAGTCCACCGCGGGTTCGCCCTGGTAGCCCTCCTGATTTACCTGCCAGATGCGCAGCACCGGGTAGGGGGAGGCGAGCAGCCCGCTTGCCGGGTGGAGCCGGAAGCGGAGTTCTGCGTAGGCTTCCTCCGGGATCGCGGCGAGAGCGGCGGTCTCGAGCCGCGGATGGTCCGCGGCGTGGAACACCCGGTCGCACATCCACTCCAGGCGCGCCACATCCGCCAGATACGGGTAGTCGGCGCAGGCCGGGAAGGCGGCCAGGAAATCGGCGAACTCCGCGCCGAATTCGTGGAGGTCGCCGCTGAGCGATGGACGGGCCTGCACAAACCCGGTGGCCACATGATCGAAGAAAGCATTGCCCAGCAACCGGTGCACCACGGGGTAGGAATCCCGCAGGGCGCCACGCAGGGTGCTGAGCACGTTGTTGCGATAAATCTCCAGCCGCCGCCGGGGTGATAGCGCGCCCCCGCGCAGCAGCCCGGCGGCCTCCGCTTCCGCTGCGCCGAACAGGGCGGCGGCGAGCGCGGTCTGGGTGTCACGCAACGAGGGCACGGCGTTCCTCCAGGATGGCATCGGCCTTTTCCGCCTCTCCGAGCAGCACGGGCATTTCGGGTATATCGGTATCCCATTCGATCAGGGTCGGCCGGGAACCCAGGCGCTCCAGCGTGGCCCGGTAAAGGTCCCATACCGCATCCGCCACCGGCTTGCCGTGGGTGTCGATCAGGCATGGGCCGTCGGCGTCGAAGCCGGCCAGGTGGATTTCCTCCACCGCGTCCGACGGCACCGCCGCGAGATAGCGGAGCGGGTCGAAACCGTGGTTTACGGCATTGACGTGGATGTTATTCACGTCCAGCAGGATGCCGCAGCCAGACCGTCGCGCAGTTTCTGCCAGGAACTCCCACTCGGGTATGGTGGCATGGGCGTACTCGAGGTAGCTGGAGACGTTTTCCACCAGAATCCGCCGACCGAGCGCTTCCTGCACCTGCTGGATGCGCCCGACCACGTGGTCGAGGGCTTCCTCGGTATAGGGCAGAGGCAGCAGGTCGTTTAGGTAACGGCCTCCCACCGAGCACCAGCACAGGTGCTCGGAGATTACGGCGGGCTGGAAGCGGGCGATCAGCGCCCGCAGTTTCGCCAAGTGCGCCGCGCTCAGCGGATCGCTCGAGCCCAGGGAAAGGCCAACGCCGTGAAGACTCAGGGGATAGTGGGCGCGCAGGCGCTCCAGAAAATGGATGGGCTGGCCCCCCGCCCCGAAGTAGTTTTCGCTGTGCACCTCGAGCCAGCCGACGGCGGGCAGGGTCGCGAGCATTTCCCGGTAGTGGCGGGGACGCAATCCGATCCCCGCGCGCGGCGGGAGCAGGTGCTCGGTTCGGGACGGGACGGCCATGGCTTATCCGGGGTTACTTCTTCATCTTCATCTCTTTTTCCATGTCCATGGCGGACACCAGCGTGCCGCCCACTTTCTCGCAGGTGCCCTTGTCCACGTACTTCCAGGCGTTGGGATCGTTGTCCACCTTGGATGTGCCGGCGCAGGAACTGTGGGAAGTGCCGCAGTCGTTCTTGCCGGCCTTGGCAATGCCGTAACATTTGTCCTTCGGCGCTTTGTCCTCGGCGGCGGCGCCTGCGGCAACGCCGAGGGCGAGCAAGCCGGCCAGGGCGGAACGGATGACGAGATCGGACTGGTTCATAGATCATTCTCCATGCAATAGGTTAAGAGAAATTGGCGGGCCCGGAGCCCACCCGTCATCTTGGTCGCGCCACGACCGCGGTCCTTACAGGCAGACGCGGCTGGCGCGGCTCCCTCAAATGCGCGGGACGGCGGGCGGCGTATAACGCCATGATCACCCCGCCCGGGCAGCCACGGGGCGGGGAGCGACCCCCGCCCCATGACCAAGCGGCCAGTGTGCCCAGGAGGAAGTCCCAAGGAGAAGCGGCCTCGGCCGAAGGATGGTGCTCGCCGAGTCCCAGCTCGCCGCCATTCTCGGCATCGCCGAGGACGCGGTCATCATTGTTGACACTCGCCAGCGCATCCGGTTCTTCAACCAGCGTGCGGAGCGGGTCTTCGGCTATTCATCGGGGGAATTGACCAGGGAGCCTCCGGAAACCCTGCTGCCGGCGGACGCGCGCGCTACCGACCGCCCCCTGTGTCGGCAACTTACGCAGCTCGAAGCAGGTCGCGAGACGAATGGGAGAGCGCGGGCGGCGCCGGAGGCGTGTCCGGAACTTGCGACCGCGTGGCGAGCCTGGGCGAGGAACGGCGCGTCGAGGAGGCCGCCGCAGTGATCGCGGGATTGGACGAGGAATCAAAGCGTGTGCGCCACGCCCTGGACCTGGAGCGAAAGCGTCCCCATAGCGAGGGCTAGAGCACTGCCTCCCGGCTCGCCGGTCAAGGCGCTCAGCAACCTGGGACCGACGAGCGCCGGGTGACTGGCGGCCATCGGCGTGCCCACCTTCGCTGACCTGGAGCGGCTGGGCGCGGTGGGAGTCTAATGGATTCTCAGGGGCCACGGCTGCCGGGTCTCTCTCCACCTGCTGGATGCCATCGAAGGCGCGCTTCGGGGATTGGATTGGCGGCGTCTGCCGCAGGGAGTCCGCGAACGGTTGGCTGCCGACGCGCCCGGATACAAACTGCAGAAGTAAACACCCGCTCTCGCCCCGAGCCGCTCCCGCAGTTAGTTGCGTTTGCCTAGACCGGGTAGAATGGCGGGCAAGCCGCGAGCAGCGGCGTACTGCGAGAGGCCTGGCGCTCCATGACCATCTCCCCCGAAACCGCCCGCGAGAAGGCGCGCATCCTGTCCGAGGCGCTGCCCTACATCCAGCGCTTCCACGGCAAGACCCTGGTCATCAAGTACGGCGGCAACGCCATGATCGACGAGAAGCTCAAGCACAGCTTCGCCCGGGACGTGGTTCTCCTGAAGCTGGTGGGAATGAACCCGGTCATCGTGCATGGGGGCGGGCCGCAGATCGACGATCTCCTCAAGCGGGTGGGCAAGCAGGGAGAATTCGTCCAGGGCATGCGCGTCACGGATCGCGAGACCATGGACGTGGTGGAGATGGTGCTCGGCGGACAGGTCAACAAGGACATCGTCAGCCTACTCAACCGCCACGGCGGGAAGGCGGTCGGCCTCACCGGCAAGGACGGCGCCTTCATCCGCGCCAAGAAGCTGCTGCTTCCCCATCAGGAGCGGGCCGAGGAGATGATTGACATCGGCCACGTGGGTGAGATTCTGGCCATCGATCCCAGCCTGATCGCGCTGCTGGACACCCAGGATTTCATTCCGGTGATCGCACCCATCGGGGTCGGCCGCGAAGGCGAGGCGTTCAACATCAACGCCGACGTGGTGGCGGGCAAGCTGGCGGAGATCCTCGAGGCGGAGAAATTGATCCTGCTCACCAACACTCCCGGCGTGCTGGACAAGAACGGGAATCTGCTCACCGGGCTCACCGCGCGCGAGGTGGACGCGCTGTTTGCCGATGGCACCATCTCCGGCGGGATGCTGCCCAAGATTTCCTCGGCGCTGGACGCCGTGAGAAGCGGAGTGCAGTCCTGCCACATCATCGACGGGCGCGTGGAGCACGCGCTGCTGCTGGAAATTTTCACCGACCAGGGGGTCGGGACGTGGATTCGGGCGAAATGAGCCGGGTCCGCCAAGTGGCCGGCCGGCCTCAGCGAATGGAGCCGACGACCGGGAACCGTTCGCGATTGCACGGTTTGTTATCTGCGGGTGACCAAGACCGCCGGCCGCCCCTAGGCATGGATTAAATGACTCCGGATGCGACGAGAAACCGGAAGGCGGTCGCGGTTTGCCAGAGCATGGGTGTTCGACCTGGACAATACCCTGCACGACGCCAACCCTCATATCTTTCCCCACATCAGCCGCAGCATGACGGCCTACCTGCAGGCACACCTCGATCTGGAGGTCGAGGCGGCCAGTGCCCTGAGAGTGGCGTACTGGAAGCGCTACGGGGCGACGTTGCTGGGGTTGATGCGCCACCACGCCACCGATCCGCGGCATTTTCTGTGGCACACGCACCAGTTTCCGGAACTCCGGCGCATGGTGGTGAGGGAACCTTGGCTGAAGCAGGCGCTGGCGCGGCTTCCCGGGAGGAAATTTTTGTTTTCCAATTCGCCCGTGCATTACTCCCGGGCCGTGCTGGCGGTGCTCGGGATCTCCGGGTTGTTCGACGACGTGTTCTCCATCGAGCACACGCGGTTTCGCCCGAAGCCCGATACCTTTGGCTTCCGGCGCCTGTTCCGCCGCCACCGGCTGCGTCCCGAAGCGTGCATCATGGTCGAGGACAGCCTGGAGAACCTGCGGGCGGCGAAGTGCCTGGGAATGACGACCGTGTGGGTGAGTCGCGCTCCCAGATCACCGGGTTACGTGGATGTCACCGTGGGATCGGTGACCGAATTGCCCGGCAGGCTCGCGCGACTGCATCAACGAGGGAGGAGGCACCATGGCCGTGAAAACCGGTGAGCGGAGGCTGGAAATACTGCAGACCCTGGCCCAGATGCTGGAACAGCCCAAGGGCGAAAAGGTTACAACGGCGGCGCTGGCGGCGCGTCTCGATGTATCGGAGGCTGCCCTGTACCGCCATTTCGCGAGCAAGGCCCAGATGTTCGAGGG
>DKBC01000194.1 GCA_002451065.1 Betaproteobacteria bacterium UBA6910 | reverse complement strand
CTACATCCACGCCGAGGCCTACCCGGCGGGGGAACTCAAGCACGGTCCCCTCGCCCTGGTGGACCGGGACATGCCCGTCGTGGCGGTGGCGCCCAACGACCTGCTGCTGGAAAAGCTCAAGTCGAATCTCCAGGAAGTGAGGGCCCGGGGCGGCGAACTCTATGTCTTTGCCGATCTCGAAAGCCACATCACCGAGACCGAGGGCGTTCACGTGATCAAGATGACCGATCATGCGGGCCTGCTCTCGCCGATCCTGCACGTGGTCCCGCTGCAGCTCCTTGCCTACCACGTTGCCCTGGTCCGGGGCACCGACGTGGACAAGCCGCGCAACCTCGCCAAGAGCGTAACCGTCGAGTAGGTACCCGGGCGGGGAGGGCAAGCCGACAACGTCCGCACCCGTAAGGGCGTTTGCCGCCGCAGCGCCAACCGCTCCTTCCGCGGCAGGCAACGCGCCGCAACGGCCGGGCGGCGCCGAGGAACTCTTCGCCAAGCCACCGGCAACTACCGCACAATGCTGCGGAAATCCGTCGCCAGGCCCTTCCGGCAGTGAGCGTTCGGAGATAGAGTCAGGCATTCCCATCGATACATGGAATACCCTCGGGCGCCCAAAGCCGCCGGGGCCCAGTGCTTCTCCCCGGACTACGCCACCGCGCGGGATCGATTTCTCCGCGCGGCAGAAGGCGTCGCAGCGCTCGGACGGCTGCCCCTGGACGTCCTGGGGCCGCGGGGCGAGCCCCTCGCCATCGACATCGCCTGGATCGGTTCACCCGCGCCTTCCCGGGCACTGGTTCATACCTCCGGGATGCACGGCATCGAAGGCTTCGCCGGTTCGGCCATCCAGCTCGCTCTGCTGCTGCAACCCGTTGCGGTGCCACCCGATGGCGCGCTGGTGCTGGTTCATGCTCTCAATCCCTATGGCATGGCGTGGCTGCGGCGGGTGAACGAGAACAACGTGGACCTGAACCGAAATTTCCTCGCACCGGGCGAGAGCTATGCCGGCGCACCGTTGGCCTATCACCGGGTCGCCGGACTGCTCAATCCGCCGACTCCGCCGCGCTACGATTTCTTTCTCTTGCGCGCAGCATTACTGGCCTTCCGCTACGGATTCAAAAGCCTGAGACAGGCCATCGTCGCGGGTCAGTACGAGTATCCCAAGGGGTTGTTCTACGGCGGCCGGCGTCTGGAACAGGGCCCTTCCCGATACCGCGAATGGCTTGCCGAGCGGTTGCGCCCGGCTTCGCGCGTTTTCGCCATCGACGTCCATACCGGGCTGGGAAAGTGGTGCCAGGAATCCCTGTTTCTGAGAAGGAGCGGCGCGGACCCAGCGGAACTCGGCGGAAAGCTGGGCAGGCACCTCGTCGGAGACCCGTCAGAGGACGGGGTCGGATACCGCATCCAGGGAGGCTACGCCGGCGCGTTCGATGCCCTGGCCCCGGGAGTGGAGACTCATCTCATCATCCAGGAGTTTGGCACCGCCCCCGGGGTGCGGGTCCTCCACGCCCTGCGCGAGGAAAACCGCTGGCACCATTACGGGGCCGGCACCCCGGACCACCGGGTGAAGGCACGGCTCCAGGAAATGTTCTGCCCGCGCTCCCCGCGTTGGCGGGAATTCGTCCTGGCGCGGGGCGTCTCCCTGGCGCGGGCCGTGATGCAGGAGCTGTTCCGCTAACGGCTCCCCGCGCTCTGCGTTTCCGCCAGGTGCGCAATGGCGTTGGCGTAATAGGCCAGGACTTCCAGGGCATCCTTGGCCGGCCGGAACAGGCCCGCTTCGGGTTCGAGAACCAGATCCCGCAGCACCAGCATGCGCAGCCCGACCCCGAACGCGTAATCCTGATCCTGGCGCGGAATGTACAGCTTGGCACCGACCGCCTCCAGCGCGCGCATGGTTTCGTGGGCCGCGGCCTTAAGCTCGAACTCCGACCAGGCCCGCGCCGGATCACGCATCATCACGCTCGCGACCAAAGACACCGGAAGCACCGGCACGATCCGGCCGACGGCTTCCATCAGCCGCCCCGCGACCCGCTGAACTTCCGCGTGCCGGGCGGCTTCGTCCAGGTCCGGAAAATGGACGGCGCGCTCCCGGGCATAGGCTCGCATGGAGAGCGGCGTTCCGAAATTCACGCAGGCGTAGCCGAAACGGTACCAGCGTCCCGTCGCCATCAGCCACAGATTGCGGCCGGCAAACTTGAAGGCGGTCAATGCTCCGCGGAACCGGCCCGGCCGCGGCGTCTCGGCATGCAGCTTCAGCAACTGGCTGCGGTCCTCCAGCACCCGGTCGTAGTTGAGGCCGATCGGGACGAACACGATGTCGCGCCGACCGTCACCCTCGCGCTCGTCGAAACCCTTGAGCATATAGTCGAGCAGCCCGAAGCGCGCCGGCCGCAGGCGCCCGTCCACGGTAAGCCCGCCCTCGGGAAACACCGCCTGGGTGACTCCCGCGTCGGTCGCCATGCGCACATAGCGGGCGAGCACCGTCCGGTACAGGGCATCGCCCGAGTTGCGCCGCACGAAGAAGGCGCCCATGGACCGGATCAATTGCTGAAGAGGCCAGATCCGCGCCCATTCCCCCACCGCGTAGGAAAGCGCAACGCGCTCCGCGGCGAGAAAGGCGACCAGCACATAGTCCATGTTGCTGCGATGATTCATCACGAACACGATGGTGGATTTCGGATCCACCCGCGCCAGGGCTTCCTCGTCCACATAGCCCACGCGCACCCGGTAGAGCAGCCGTGCCAGCCCCCGGGCCACGGCGTAGCCCACGCGGAAATAGAAGTAGGCATTGAAGGAAGGGACGATCTCCCGGGCGTATCGGTCGACGCGCCTCCACACTTCCCGCAGCGGATCACCGCTTTCGGCGGATAAGCGGGATGCCGCGGCCTGCACCACCGGATCGTGGAAGAGACGATCGATCAGCACCTCGCGCCGCGTGAGCTTGAACGAGGGCAGCTCGATGTTCAGCCGGCTGCCTACCTGGGCGATGACGCGGTTGATGCGCCGTCGCAGGAACCAGCGCATCCCCGGCATCAGCAGGAGCACCAGAGCCGCCCAGCCTGCCAGCGCCGCCAGGGGCACGAACACCCAAAGCGGAAGGCTAACGGTATCGCTCATGGCGCCAAGACAGTTCCCGCAACACCGAATCCCGAAGCGCGCGCTCAATCGCCGGCGACAGCGCCGGATCGGCGGAAAACCTGGTGTTTCCGCGGAAGCCGCGCGTCGCGCGCGGCCGGGCCCAGGGCCTGGAGAAGTCCGGCGAGGTCGATCGCAGGGCGGGGGCAAGCTCGCCGTCGGCCGCGTGGCTGTAGGAGACGAGGGCGCGATACGCGGCCGCACCGGAGCGAGGAGGAGCAGACTCGTTATCCATGGCAGGGTAACGCCCGAGTCAGGGCGTTAACAACACACCCGCCCCTGCTCGTCATGGGGGACTGTATCGCCGGACAAGCAGGCGGTCAATCGCGGATATGCGCCTGCGCTGCGGCAGACCCGGGGTTTTGCGCGGAACTTGCAGCTGACACATCGAATTGGCGCGATAGAAGTCCAGCCGCAGGGGCGTTCCCGCCGGTGCGTGGCGGCGCCCTTTAAGGAGAAGGTGGTCGCCTCTCTTCTTTCTGCTTCGCGCTCGCTGCCGTGGGACCGTCCGCCTCCAGGCTGGCGCGGAATTGGGAGGTGAAAGCCAGGTCCGGCGGAAATTAACGGTGGCGGCCGGCGGCCCGGTGAGCCCCCTTTGCGGCCCGGATCAAAGCTTGACCAGCTCGTGAGCAGCACGTGAGAACTCGCTCGCATACTTTCTCCAACAGCAGAGCAGGGGTGCTCAGCTGTACTTGACTGAATCACGATTTCATTCTCAAAGGAGACTACGATGACCAAGCGACACCTCACCATCCTGGCGGGATTGCTCGCCGCCATGAATTTCGGGACGCCGAGCTTCGCGAGCCAATCGCCGGCGACTTCCTACACGGACGGCTACACTTTCTCTGATCGCGAACGCGAAAACAGCTTCCCGGTTCGCGACCTGGTGCCTGCGACTCCAAGGCAGCAAGCCCAGATTGCGCTTTCCGAGCGTAACCGCAGCGTCACCGACGGTTTCTCGGGAGAGGAATGGGACCAGCAACAGAGCGCCGAGCTCCAGGACATAATGGCCAAGATGGTCAACGATCCCAAGATCGAAGCCTTGATCATGTTTTACGAGGCGCAGCGCCGCAGCCTAGACGGAAGGGGCTGACCGATTTGCGAAGACGCGGCGTCCCGGGAGCCTTGGCCCCCGGGACGGTCGCACGATCGGGGCGGCCGGCAGCAGCAGCGGGAAGCCGAGCCGGCGGATGGCGAAAGCCTTATGGTGACGGCGGTCTGGGGTATCCGGCGCCGCCTCGCGTCCGCTGCAATTCCAAGCGCCCTGCTTCGCGGTCTCCCCGGGAAGGCTGCGCTATCATAGGCGCGAACATGGACACAGTCCTCCGGGGAGGATACGGGTGCCGCGCAGGGTCCTGGTAGTCGAAGACGAGGAGGATATCGCCAATCTGGTGAAGATCCAGCTCGAGGGGCTGTCCTGCACCGTGAAACTTGCTTTCGACGGCGCCGTGGGCCTGGCCGAGGCAGAGGCCACGCCATACGATCTGGTCATCCTCGATCTGATGCTCCCCGGTATGGACGGGCTGGAGATCTGCCGCCGCATTCGCGCCAAATCCCGCTACACCCCGATCCTGATGCTGACCTCCAAATCTTCGGAACTCGACCGCGTCCTGGGATTGGAAATGGGTGCCGACGACTACCTGACCAAGCCGTTCAGCGTGATGGAGCTGGTCGCGCGGGTGAAGGCCATTCTGCGGCGCGTCGACGCTCTTAGCGCGCCCAGCGCCGAGCACAAGGTGATCGACACCGGGAACCTGCGAATCGACGTGGAAAGGCGTGAGGTCCTGGCAAACGGCGCCCGGGTGGAACTCACGGCCAAGGAGTTCGATCTGCTGCTCTATTTCGCCGAAAACCCGGGACGGGTGTTTACCCGCAGCCAGCTCCTGGACCGCGTGTGGGGATACAGCCACAGTGGCTATGAGCATACCGTCAATTCCCACATCAACCGGCTGCGGGCCAAGATCGAAGAGAACCCTAACCAGCCGGACTGCATCCAGACCGTTTGGGGTGTCGGCTACAAGTTCCGTGACCGCTCCTGACCCGCCGTGAAATCACTCTCAACCAAGCTCGGTGTCGCGCTAATGCTCGTCTTCGCGCTGGTGGGCACGGCCCTGCTGTTCGCCAAGGAAACCATGCCCGACCTGAAGCGGGTGCTGGAGCTGAGCGCCGATCTCATACTCGGCGCCGTAGCGTTCACGCTTCTCACCACGCTAATCATTTTCTTTTTCCTGATTCGGCGACTGCGTGCACTGGCTGCGGCGGTGGACGCCTTCCGTTCCCGGGATTTTGCCGAGCCCCTGACGCTCAAGGCGGATTCCAACGGCGACGAAATCGACCGCCTGGGCGTGGCGTTCCGCGAGATGTCNNACTCCCCTTGCCTCCATGCAGGGCTACTTGGAAACCCTGTTGCTCCGTCAGGGCACACTGCCGCCTGAGGAAGAGCGCAGTTACCTCGAGATCGCAGCCAAACACAGCGAGCGGCTGGGAAAACTGGTGGGCGATCTGTTCCAGCTCACCAAGTTGGAGGCCCACGAGCTCCATCCCCGCTCCGAGGCGTTCCAGCTGGCGGAGCTGTCTCAGGACGTGGCGCAGAAATTCCGGCTCGTGGCCGAGCAGCGGGGGATCATCCTCGGGTGCCGTTTTGACGACGGATTGCCGCCGGTGCTCGCCGATATTGGGATGATCGAGCGGGTGCTGGAGAACCTGATCGAGAACGCGCTGCGGCACACGCCATCGGGAGGCGCCGTGCGCATCGAGCTGCAGGCTTCCGGCGGCCGGGTGTCGACGCGGGTCGCCGACACCGGTCGCGGTATTCCGCCGGAGGAGCTGGCAAGCGTATTCGAGCGCTACTATCGGGTGGACCGGGGTGAGGNNGCGCCCAGGGCCTGGCGCTTAGGCTGCGTGCCGGCGCCGGCAGTCGCTGCGGCGTCGTGCTCGCCGCGCCCGGTGATGAGGCGGGTGCCGGTGCGATAGGTGAGATAGGCCCAGAACCAGTCGAACATCACCGAAACCCGGTTGCGCAGGCCGATCAGAAAGCCGATGTGCACGGCGCCCCACAGCCACCACGCCGGTGCGCCGGAGAGTTTGATGAAGCCGAAGTCCACCACCGCGGACTTGCGCCCGATGGTGGCGAGGCTCCCCAGGTGATGGTAGACGAAGGGACCGGGATGGGTCCGGCCTTCGACCCGCGCGCGGATCACCTTTGCGACATAGGCGCCGCCCTGCTTTGCCGCGGGCGCGAGCCCCGGGACCGGGTGGCCGTTCCAGGCATTGCAGGCCGCGGTGTCGCCGATCACGAATACGTTGGGGAGCCCCGGCACCGAAAGATCGTTTTCCACTTTCACCCGTCCGGCGTTGTCCGCCTCGGCGCCCAGCCAGCGGGCGGCGGGCGACGCGATCACCCCCGCGGCCCAGAGGACGGTGCGCGACGGAATGCGCTCCCCACTTACCAGCACGCCGGCGTCGTCGATCGCTTCCACGCGGCTGTTGAGCAGAATCTCCACCCCGAGTTTTTCCAGCGAGCCGCGGGTCTCCGCGGAGAGCGCATCGGGAAACGTGGGCAGCAGCCGCGGCCCCGCCTGCACCAGCAGGATACGCGCGGAGGCGGGGTCGAAGTTGCGGAACTCCTTCTCCATGCCGAAGCGCGCCAGCTCCGCGATGGCCCCTGCGAGTTCCACGCCAGTGGGGCCACCGCCGACGATGATAAAGGTAAGCAGGGCCTGCCGCTCCCCGGGGTCATCGCAGGCCTCCGCCCGCTCGAAGGCCGTGAGGAGGCGCCGCCGCACCTCGGTGGCGTCCTCCACCCGCTTCAGCCCCGGGGCGTAGGGGCCCCAGTCGTCGCGCCCGAAATAGCTGTGGGCGGCGCCAGTGGCCAGCACCAGGTGGTCATAGGGCAGACGCTGCCCGTCCATCACAACCTCCTGCCGCTTCGGATCCACGCCGGTTACCTGCCCCAGCAGGACCCGGATGTTGAAGTGTTCGCGAAACAGGCCACGCACCGGCGTTGCGATGTCGCCCGGGGACAGGGCGGCCGTCGCCACTTGGTAGAGCAGGGGCTGGAACAGG
>DKBC01000292.1 GCA_002451065.1 Betaproteobacteria bacterium UBA6910 | reverse complement strand
CGGGGATCGCGTCCATCTGCAGCAGGTCATCCTGAACCTTCTGCTCAACAGCATGGATGCGCTGGAAGGAAGACCCGAAGGAGAACGGTATCTCGCCGTGCGAGGTTCGCAAACGGGGGACGGGATGATCGAGCTGGCGGTGATCGACCGCGGAGCGGGGATCCCGCCCGGTCAGCTACCGCACCTCTTCGAGCCATTCCTCACCACCAAAGCGAAGGGCACCGGCATCGGGCTCTCGGTTTCGAAGACGATCGTCGAGATGCACGGCGGCCGGATTTCGGGAGCGAACAACCCGGATGGCGGCGCGACGTTCCGGTTCACCCTGAAGGCCGCTCCCGTGGAGGGTGCCGCATGAGCGAGCCCGCAAAGACGGTATTCGTCGTGGACGACGACCCGTCTTACCTGTCGGGCGTCGAGCGCCTGCTGCGCGCCGCCGGATACGCGGTGGCGTCCTTTACGTCGGCGTCCGACTTCCTGGCCCGGCGTCCGTCGTCGGCGAGGGGATGCGTGGTGGCGGACCTGCGGATGCCCGGGATGGACGGCCTCGCGTTGCAAGAGGCGCTGGCCGGCTCCGACAACCCCCTGCCGACGGTCTTCCTCACCGGCCAGGGCGACATCCCGACCAGCGTGAAGGCCATGCGCCGCGGCGCGGAGGACTTCCTGGACAAGAGCGCACCCGGGGAGTTGCTGCTCGGCGCCATCGAGCGAGCGCTGGCGCGCGACGCCCGCGAGCATGCGGACCGGGCACGCCGCGGCGCACTGCGCGCGCGCTTCGCGGCCCTGACGCCACGGGAGAACGAGGTGCTGACGCAGGTGCTGCGAGGGCAATTGAACAAGCAGATCGCCGCCGACCTCGGGGTCGACGAGCGCTCCGTGAAACGCCATCGCACGAACCTGACCCGGAAGCTCGGGGTCGACTCGGTCGCCGAGCTCGTGCGCCTCGCCGTCGAGGCGGGGATCCGTGCCGAGAACGAATCGCAGTGACGGGCCGGTCCGACGCCCCGGCCTCCAGCGGGGGGTGCGGAAGTCACAAGACTTGGAGACAGGCACCCGCTTGCGGTGGCTCCCCAGGGGGTGGCCGAGCCTCCCCTCGCCTCGGATGTCCACTGCGGGCCTGAGCAGGCGCTAAAGCGGAGGGGACTCGGCGCGGTTCAGCTCATGGCTTTGCAGAGGCCTCACGCGTCGGGCCCGGCACCCCGCACCGGTCGCCGGCAGGGGACCGACAACTCTCCCAGAAGCGTCTCCAGCCGCTTGTCCATCGTGATCACCGTGCAGCCGAAGCGACGGCTGACACCAGGGCCTCCTGCGCCAGTTCCCCGTCGGGCACGACCCGGTCGGCCAGTCCCAGGGCCTTCTCCAACAGAACCACCGCCTCGTCGGCCGCCAGGTGTCCGCTCCGGGCGTACTTCCACAGGGCATTCGCCACTTCGGAAGCGAAGAGCCCGGGCACCAAGACCAGCGGGCACGGATCCAGAAGGTCGGCGATGGCTTCGGCGCAGAAGCCGGGCAGCAGAGGGGTATCCATGCATACCTGTCCCCCAGGCCGAAACCACGGGCGCTCCTTCCGTGACCCGTGACCACAAACGCGTACACCAAACAAGTTACGAAAGGAGGTCAGAATGCGCTTTGTTACGGTTCGGGAGCTGCGGGCCAAGTCGTCCCAAGTGCTTCGCGACCTGCCCGAAGAAGGCGAGGTCGTCATCACCAGCAACGGTCACCCGGTGGCCGTGCTGGCTCCGGTCAAGGAGGCCGGCCTGGAAGAGACCATTCGGGCCTTTCGGCGGGCGCGGGCCGTGGAGGCTGTTGCCGCGCTCCAGCAGGCCTCGGCCGAGTCTGGCCGGGAGCGCATCACCATGGAAGAGATCGACGCCGAGATTCGAGAGGTCCGCCAGGCTCGCGTCCGATGATGGTCGTGGTTGACGCGAACGTCCTGGTCGCGGGCCTTCTCTCCCCGTTTGGCCCGTGTGCCCAAATCGTGCGCATGGTGTCTTCAGAGGACCTTCGCCTGTGCGTGGACGCCCGCATCCTCCGCGAGTATGCCGAGGTGCTGCACCGGCCCCGTTTCGGGTTCAAAGATGCAAGGGTCGACACGCTCCTCGCCCACATCCGCGACACCGGCCTGGTGGTCGCCTCGCGTCCACTGTCCAACTCGCTTCCGGACCCCGATTACGGCGCATTCCTCGAGGTTGCCATCGCCGGCCGGGCGGCTTATCTCATCACCGGGAACACCCGCCACTTCCCCACCGCACAGCGGGAGGGGGTGGCCATCCTCTCTCCGGCGGCGTTTCTGGGGGAACTGCGTACCCGAAACACCCCTTGACCTGCGTCGTCGGGATCCCTCAGCGGCGGGAGGGCGGAGGTGGCCCCGAACACGCTCATTCGGCGAATGCCTCCCGCAGATAGCGGTCGTGGTTTTCGCCCAAGTCCGGCACACCGGAACGAGACCGTCCGGCTGCTCGGATAGCACGCTCCCTGTGGACCTCGCGTCTCGCTCTGGGTGGGATCGAGACCGGATAGGTATCGATTGCGGCGGATCAGTTCGGCGACGGAAAGCTCCCGCTCCGCAGCGATCTGCTTCAGCATCTCTGCCTGCCGTACTTCGAGTTGGATCTGCGTGAGGACCATGCGTCGCCCCTCGTCGCCCGAGTGATTGCAGTTGCCCTCAACCATAACAACAGCCGCGTCCTTCGGGAACCGGGTAGAGGGGAGACATTCCCGTCAGCGTGAAGGCGACGCGGGATGGCGCGGAAGACTTCCCGATCAAGACCGCAGTCGACAACGAGTTGCTCGCCGCCGCCGACCGTGCCCCGGCTCGCGATGCCCGCGAGCGTGCGGCGCGGGAAGGTGAGGTGCTGGAAGCGCAGTTGGCGTCGGGCTTCTGTCCGCGCTGCCTTCGGCCGAANNCCCCCGCACCCTGTCCCCCGCCCGCCCCGGGCGGGGGAACCCTTGGCCCGGCATTGAGCCGACAGCTGAAAGCTCGGTGCTGAATGCCCCATCCGGAAATCCACTTTCGGGATGGACCAGGCGCGGAAGACGCCCATGTGTCTCAGCGCGTCCAGCATGGTATCCGCGGCCAAGGCAGCCTGCATGAAGATCAGCACCGCGCCCAGCACCCGCAACACCAGCATCAGTCCGGGAACCTTGAGGATCTTGCGGTTGAAGAACATCACCAGAAAGTCCAGCACCATGACGATCGCCAGCGCGACGGCGACCGACCGTGCGATTCCCGGGTACTCCGGCGCCAGCATCATGAAGATCAGGATGGCGCCCACGCCGGCCGGGGGCACGATGCCCGGCGTGGCGAGCGGGGAGACGGCGAGTTGGAGGGGCGTCGCGTCGGGACATCGACAAGCCTGTAGCGTCAACCCTGTGATCCGCAGGACTGCTGAAGAACGGAGACGGGAGGGGAGGCGCCAGACCAAGGAGGGCCAGCAGGTTGTCCGGCTTGCATCGCCAAGGAATTGCGCTCAGCACGCACCTCGGGAAGGTTGAAAGGGTCCATTGATTTCGTTATACTTATGTATAATTAGCAAGGAGGGGCCCATGTATGTGGCGAATCTTCGAAAGGTGGGGGGCTCAGTGATGTTGGCCATTCCGCCCGCGATCCTTGATCTGCTCCAACTTCAGGCAGGAGCCAGGGTAGGCGTTTCCGTGGACCATGGCCGCTTGGTCTTAGAACCGGAACCTCGGCCGCACTACTCGCTCGAGGAGTTGCTGGCCCAGTGCGACCCGACGGTCGAGCGAACCGAGGAGGAGCGGGAGTGGCTCGATGCTCCTGCGGTCGGACGGGAACTCCTCTGATGGAGCGGGGAGACATCTACTGGGTATCACTCGACCCCACTGCTGGCCATGAGCAGCGAGGACGGCGGCCTGTCCTGGTCGTTTCAGCCACGGCTTTCAACCGGCTCACTAAGGCGCCCGTGGTTGTGCCAATTATGACGGGTGGCAGCTTCGCGCGAACGGCGGGTTTTGCGGTATCTCTCGACGCAGCCGGCACAAAGACCACCGGAGTCGTCCGGTGCGACCAGCCGCGCACTCTCGACCTCGAAGCGCGCAATGCCCAGAGGCAAGAAAGTGTCCCGCCTACGATCATGGACGAGGTACTGGCAAAGATAGTACCCATCTTCGAGTGACCTGCGACGTGGGCGGCCGGAACAAGCAGGTCTCGGGCGACGGGTCATGGCCGGAGAACAACCAGGAATTTTGGCCCCGTCCTGTATCCCTTGCTA
>DKBC01000350.1 GCA_002451065.1 Betaproteobacteria bacterium UBA6910 | reverse complement strand
TGTTCGAGGAGTTCGGCTTCAATTACATCGGACCGGTGGACGGGCACGATCTCAACGTGCTGGTGGATACCCTGCGCAACATTCGCAAGCTGGATGGCCCCCAGTTCCTGCACGTGGTGACCGAAAAGGGTTACGGCTATGACAAGGCCCAGCACGATCCCATCCTCTACCATGGGGTTTCCAAGTTCGACCCGGGACTCGGCATGGTATCCCGGGGCGGGTCAAAGCCGGCCTATACCCAGATTTTCGGCGACTGGCTGTGCGACATGGCAGCCCTCGACCCGCGCCTGATCGGCATCACGCCGGCCATGCGGGAGGGCTCGGGGCTGGTGAAATTTTCCGAGCAGTACCCTGACCGCTACTTCGACGTCGGCATCNNCAGCGCGCCTACGACCAGCTGATTCACGACATCGCGATCCAGAACCTGCCGGTGATGTTCGCCATCGACCGCGCGGGGCTGGTGGGGGCGGACGGCCCGACCCACGCGGGCAGCTTCGACCTGACCTACCTGCGGTGCATCCCCAACATGACGGTGATGGCGCCTGCGGACGAGAACGAATGCCGGCAAATGCTGTACACCGCCTTCGGCATGGACACGCCGGCGGCGGTGCGCTATCCCCGGGGCAGCGGGCCGGGCGTTGAGATCAGTCGGGAGATGGTGGCGCTGCCGGTCGGGAAAGCGGAGGTGCGTCGACGCGGGTCCGCAGTCGCGATACTCGCGTTCGGAGCCATGCTCAAGCCGGCCCTGGAAGCGGGCGAAGCACTGGATGCCACGGTGGTCAACATGCGCTTCGTGAAGCCCCTCGACGAGGCGGCCGTGCGGGAGGCGGCCATGAACCATGGGTTGCTGGTGACCGTGGAAGAGAACACCAT
This sequence comes from Betaproteobacteria bacterium UBA6910, assembly GCA_002451065.1. Lineage (GTDB taxonomy): Bacteria > Pseudomonadota > Gammaproteobacteria > Burkholderiales > UBA6910 > UBA6910. Next base: position 6,316 of record DKBC01000350.1, on the reverse strand, counting down.
TTTGGGAGGCGCGGGTAGCGCGGTCCTGGAATCCCTCGAGGGCCAGGGCCTCAGCATCCCGCTGCTGCAGCTGGGCCTGCCCGACGCCTTCATCGAGCAGGGCGACCCGGGCGAGTTGCTCGCCCGCTGCGGCCTGGACGGCAGGGGCGTGCTGGAGTCCATCCGCCGCCGCCTGGAGGCAATGAAATAAGGAGGCAGCCGTGAAGCGAGAGAAGAGGTTGGAGATCCGGCCCCAGATGGCGGAAGAGAACGAGATGGACGGGTACGAAAAGATCGACCAGTACAACCCCGTGACCATCGAGCGCATGGCGCGGCACTACCACGCGGTGCTCAAGGACTTGCGCGAGGACCCGGACCGGGAGGGGTTGGCCAAGACCCCGGAGCGGGCGGCCAAGGCCATGACCTTCCTCACCCACGGCTACAGCCTGGACCCGGAGGCGATCCTGCGCTCGGCCATGTTCAAGGAGGACTACCAGCAGATGGTGATCGTCCGCGACATCGAGCTGTACTCCCTTTGCGAGCACCACCTGCTGCCGTTCTTCGGGAAGGCCCACGTGGCCTACATCCCGAACGGCTACATCGTGGGGCTCTCGAAAATCCCGCGCGTGGTGGACGCCTACGCGCGCCGGCTCCAGGTCCAGGAGCGCCTCACCACCGACATCCGCGACTGCATTCATCGCACCCTGAACCCCGTGGGGGTGGCGGTGGTGATCGAGGCCCAGCACATGTGCATGGTGATGCGCGGCATCCAGAAGCAGCACTCCATCGCCACCACCTCGGCGTTCACCGGCCTGTTTGAGGACGAGCGCACCCGGGCCGAGTTCATCCACCTGGTGAGCGGCAACCGCGCCTGAGGGCCTCCGGAATGTCCGACCGCCAGCGCACCAGCGAGTATATCGTCGAGCAGATCCTGCCCGACGTGCGCCGCGGCCGCGTGGTGATCCTGGTGGACGACGAGGACCGGGAGAACGAGGGCGACCTGTTTGTGGCGGCGGAACGCGCGACGCCGGAGGCCATCAATTTCATGGCCGCCGAGGGGCGCGGGCTGGTGTCCCTTGCGCTCACCGAAGAACGGATGCGGCAGCTGGGAATCTCCCTCATCGCGGACGATCTCGGCAACACCACGAAATTCGGCACCGCCTTTGCCACGCCCATCGACGCCCGGGAGGGCGTGGGCTCGGGCATGTCCGCCCATGACCGCGCCCGCACCATTGCGGTGGCCATTGCCGACGGCACCCGACCCTCCGACCTCATCCGTCCCGGACGCCTGCAGACCCTGCGGGCGGTGGACGGCGGGGTGTTGGCGCGCCGCGGCCACACCGAGGCGGCGGTGGACTTGGCGCGGATGGCGGGGCTCAAGCCCGCCGGCGTGATCTGCGAGATCATGAAGCAGGACGGCACCATGGCGCGGATGCCGGACCTGGAGGCCTTCGCCGCGAAGCACGGCATCAAGATCCTGCGCGTCGCGGACCTCATCGAGTACCGCAGCCACGAGCGCTCCATCCGGCGCAAGGCCCATACGGTGCTGCCCACCAGCAAGGCCGGGCCCTTCGAACTCGTGGTCTACACCGACGGCCTCGAGACCCAGACCTATGCGGTGCTGGTGAAGGGAGACGTCACTTCGGAGGAGCCAGTGCTGGTGCGGCTGCACTCCCAGTGCCTGACGGGGGACGTTTTCGGGAGCGAACGCTGCGACTGTGGGGAGCAGCTGGAGGCCGCCATGAGCATGATAGAGCGCGCAGGGCGCGGCGTGATCGTGTATTCCTTCGACGAAGGCCGCGGCATCGGCCTGCTCAACAAGATCCGGGCCTACGCGCTGCAGGACCGGGGGCACGACACGGTGGAGGCGAACCACGCCCTGGGGTTCGCCGCCGACATGCGGGACTATTCCATTGGCGCCCACATCCTGTTCGACCTGGGGGTGCGCAAGGTGCGCCTGATGACCAACAACCCGGACAAGGTCAAGGCCCTGGAGGACTACGGCCTGACGGTTACCGAGCGCGTAGCGGTGGAGGTTCCCCCGCGCTCGTCAAACGTCAATTACCTCGCCACCAAACGCGCCAAGTTTGGGCACATGCTGTCTTTGGTGGGGGAAGACAAGCCGCAGCAATGAGGGTGAAGCGCGGCTCCCGGAGAGTTGTTCAGCGGCCCGTCAATAACGTTGGCGCAGGGTCATGGCCGACCCGTCTCGGTTCATCTCCACCCGATTGAGGAAACTCATGCCCAGCAGCGGCATGTGGGGAGAGTTTCCTTCCATGACGCCGGCTTCCACCTGCTTCAGGCTGACCCCCCCCACCTTCACATTGTTGAGGATGATGCGGTAGAAGGGAGCGACGCCGTTGGCGGTATTGGCGAAACCCTTCTGCCCGGCCAGGTAGCTGATCCCCATCCGCTTGGCGTCCAGGCTGCTCATCACCACCAGGCTGGCGCCAGTGTCCACCAGTACCTTGGTGGGGGCGCCATTGAACCAGGCATCGGCGATGAAGTGCCCGCGCGCGTCGGGCATCAGCGTTACGGAGGCGAACTCCGGCGTCGGGCTGCTGGCCGAGATGCGGCGGCCTAGCCCCAGCGTCTGGCGCTTGCCATCGAACTCCACCACCGCCCCGCGGCTGTCGGAACTGATCAGTTTCACGCCTTCGGGAGAGGTCTGGCCAGCCCGAAGGGTGCGCAGCTTGCCGCCGTCGATTACCATGACGGCCTTGTCCTCGCCGAGCCCTACGACCTGAATGTCCAGGCCAAAAGCCGCTCCCGGAAGCAGCGCGAGGGCGATGGCGGTTGCCCTAAAATGCATTGAATGAGCCAAGACGAATTCCCGAGTCATGATGAAGCCAGTCGCCATCTTCCGCCACAGCCCCATTGAGGGTCCAGGGTATTTTGCCACTTTTCTCGAGCGGCGCCAGGTTCCCTGGTGTCTGGTGGCGGTGGATCAGGGGGAATCGATTCCCGAGGAGCCCTCTGCATTTTCGGGGCTGGTGTTCATGGGCGGACCCATGAGCGTAAACGACGAGCTGCCCTGGATCCCGCCCGCGCTGTCGCTGATCCGAAGCGCAGTGGCCGCGGAGGTGCCGGTACTCGGCCACTGCCTCGGTGGCCAGCTCATGGCCAAGGCGCTGGGCGGGGTGGTGAGCCGCAGCCCGGTGAAGGAAATTGGCTGGGGCGAGGTGCGGGTGCTGGACAACGACGCGGCCCGGCAATGGCTGGGACCGGGCTTGAGCGCGTTCACGTCATTTCACTGGCACGGCGAGATCTTTTCCATCCCGGAGGGCGCTACGCGCATCCTGGACGGCGCCCACTGCCCGAACCAGGGATTCGTGCTGGGCAATCATCTGGGGCTGCAATGCCATGTCGAAATGACCGAGGAGCTGGTGAGGTCGTGGTGCGAGACCGGGGCCCGGGAAATAGAGCGCAATGGCCGCAGCCCTGGCGTCCAGCCGGTGGACACGATTCTGCAGGAGCTCAGAAGTCGGCTCCCGGGTCTTCATGGGGTGGCCGACATCCTTTACAGCCGCTGGCTGCGCGGCCTTGCCTGAGGACACGCATGCAACCAAGAACGTCTCCCTCCTTTCCTGCCCCGCCTTCGGCCCCGCCCCCCTGGCGGACGCGGCTTGCCGCGTGGGTGGAGGGACCCCGGGTTCAGCGCTTCGTCACCGCGCTGATCGTGATCAACGCGGTGACCCTCGGCCTGGAAACCTCCGCCGAGGTCATGGCCCAGGCCGGCCCTCTGTTGAGAACCCTGGACGCCGCCATCCTGTCCGTGTTTGTGGTGGAGATCCTGCTGCGCATCGCCGCCCGGGGTCTGGGGTTCTTCCGCGATCCCTGGAGCGTGTTCGACTTTGTGGTGGTGGGCATCGCCCTGATACCCGCCTCCGGGCCGTTCTCGGTGCTGCGGGCCCTGCGCGTGCTGCGGGTCCTGCGGCTGCTGTCCGTGGTGCCGTCCATGCGCCGGGTGGTGGGGGCGCTGCTCACGGCGATCCCCGGCATCGGCTCCATCGCCCTCATCATCGGGCTCATCTTTTATGTATTTGCGGTTATTGCCACTAACCTGTTTGGCGGGGCCTTCCCGGACTGGTTCGGGACCGTAGGCCGCTCCATGTATACCCTGTTCCAGATCATGACCCTGGAGAGCTGGTCCATGGGCATTGTGCGGCCGGTAATGGAGCAATACCCCTACGCCTGGGTCTTCTTCATCCCATTCATCCTGATTGCCACGTTCACCATGCTGAACCTGTTCATCGGCATCATCGTGAGCGCGATCCATAGCGAGGAGCAGGTGCGCCAGGAGAAGACCGAGGCGGCCCTGGAGCACGCCGCCCAGGACATCACCGCGACCTCCCATGCCGATCTGGAGGCGTTGCGCCGGGAGATCCGGGACCTCAGGTCCCTGCTGGAGGCCAGGTCCCGGGCGGACCGGGCCGGCTGACCGGAGTCAGTCCCGGAAGTTGGTGAACTGCAGCGGGATTTCGGTCACCGATTTGCGGACCAGCTGAATCGCCTCCTGCAGTAGGTCCTTCTTGCCGCCGCTCACGCGCACGGCGTCGCCCTGGATGCTGGCCTGCACCTTGAGCTTGCTGTCCTTGATGAGCTTGACGATCTTCTTGGCCTGGTCGGTGGCGATGCCGGTCTTCACCGTGGCTTCCTGTTTGACCTTGTTGCCGGAGATCTTCTCCACGCCGCCCTTTTCCAGGGAGCGCAGGTCCACGCCGCGCTTGCTGAGCTTTCCGGCCAGGACCTCGTGCACCTGCTTCAGCTTGAAATCGTCGTCGGCGAATACGGTGAGTTGAAGTTCCGCCTGCTCCACTCGGGCGTCGGAACCCTTGAAGTCGAAGCGGTTCGCAATCTCCTTGTTGGCCTGGTCCACGGCGTTGCGGACCTCATGTTGGTTCACCTCGGACACGATGTCGAACGAGGGCATGTTACCCTCCCTACTTGAAGTGGCAGACGTAATCCAGCAGTTCCAGGGTTTCGATGTCGAAGCTGGAGTTGCCGGGGACGCTGAACGACTCACCCCCCTGGTAGCTCTTCCAGTCCTGCTCGCCCCTGAGCCGGACCCGGCACACCCCGCCGTTTAGCTCCATCACCTCCGGGGCGCCGGTGTTGAAAGTCAGGCTGGAGGGAAAGATCACGCCCACGGTCTTCTTCGTGCCGTCGGGAAACAGCACGGTGTGGCTCACGCACTTGCCGTCGAAGTAGACGTTGGCTTTCTTTACCACACTCACGTTGTCAAATTGCGACATGCTTGGTCTCCAGGTGAGCCCGCGCCGGATGGGGCCATGGGCCGGGACGACGATCTTCCGCTCTCTCCGCCGGCCCTCAGCGTTTCCGCTTCCTGAGGTTGGCGGCAATGCGCATCCTCAGGGCGTTGAGCCGGATGAACCCTTCGGCGTCGGCCTGGTTGTAGGCGCCCTTGTCGTCCTCGAAGGTGGCGATGTTGGGGTCGAAAAGGGAATTGGGGGAGGCCCGGCCCACGGTCATGGCGGTGCCCTTGTAGAGCTTGACCCGCACTGTCCCGTTCACCACCTGCTGGGACTCGTCGATCAGGTTCTGCAACAGCCTGCGCTCGGGGCTCCACCAGTAGCCGTTGTAGACCAGGCGGGCGTAGCGCGGCATGAGGTCGTCCTTGAGCGCCAGCACCTCCCGGTCCAGGGTAATGGATTCCATGGCTCGGTGGGCCTTGAGCATGATGGTGCCGCCGGGGGTTTCGTAGCAGCCCCGGGATTTCATGCCCACGTAGCGGTTCTCCACCATGTCCAGGCGTCCGATACCGTGCTTGCCACCGAGCCGGTTCAGTTCCGTCAGGACCCGCGCCGGGGTCATGGCCTTGCCGTCGATGGAGACGATATTCCCCTTCTCGTAGCCGAGTTCGATGTGCTCGGGCCTGCCGGGAGCCTTCTCCGGGGAAACCGTGATGCGCCACATGGATTCCTCGGGCTCGAAGTCGGGGTCCTCCAGGACGCCACCCTCGTAGGAGATGTGAAGCAGGTTGGCGTCCATGGAGTAGGGGGCGCCGCCCCTGCGCTTCTTGAAATCCACCGGGATGCCGTGCTTGTCGGCATACGCCAGCAGCTTTTCCCGGGACAGCAGGTCCCACTCCCGCCAGGGGGCGATGATCTTGATATCGGGGTCCAGGGCGTAATAACCGAGCTCGAAGCGAACCTGGTCGTTGCCCTTGCCGGTGGCGCCGTGGGACACGGCGTCCGCCTTCACCTTGCGCGCGATCTCGATCTGGCGCTTGGCGATCAAGGGACGCGCGATCGAGGTGCCGAGCAGGTAGACACCCTCGTAGAGCGCGTTGGCGCGGAACATCGGGAAGACGTAG
>DKBC01000182.1 GCA_002451065.1 Betaproteobacteria bacterium UBA6910 | reverse complement strand
ATGCCGATGCCGCCCTCCTGCGCGAGCGCGATGGCCAAGCCGGATTCGGTCACCGTGTCCATGGCGGCGGAGACCAGGGGAATGTTGAGGGTCACGTTCCGGGTCAACCGGGTCTTCAGGCTGACGTCGCGGGGAAGGACGTTGGAATAGGCCGGGAGGAGAAGGACGTCGTCGAAAGTGAGGGCCTTCTGCACCAATCTCATGGTTTTTCCTAGGAAAATCGCGATTATACGCGGCCAGAGCGTGGCCCGTAAACGACGCCTTGCCGAACCTCCGCGCGGCCCCGGGCGCAGATCGGGGCTGGATCCCCCTGTATGCTAAAAACCTAACACTCTGATAGATTTCTTGACCCCGTCGTCATTCCGGGTAAACTTATTCCGAGAATGCCTGTTACAGGGCAGGCCACTAGCCGATAACAACAACGGCGCTTCTACCATCGGGAGGGGAAACGCCGTCTTGGGGTCACAACCAGAAAACAAACCCCGATGCCGCGCCTTATCGCCATATTCGTCCTCGTCGTGGTCATGGCCCTCGCCCTTCCCGGCGTCGGCCGAGCCCTCACCTTGGGCGAACTGGAGATGGGCAGCGCCATCGGGGAGCCGCTGAGAGCTCGCATCCCCTTCGTCGCCGACCCCGGTGAAGTCGTGGGCCCCGCGTGCGTTTCCCTGGTCAAGCCGCCGCCGGAGGCGGATCCTCACGCCGAGTATCTCGCCCGCGCTTATCTGGAGTTTCCGCGGGGTACCGGGGCCATCTTGCTCAGTTCTCACTTCCGCCAGCACCAACCCGTGTTGCGGGTTCGGCTTCTCGTCACCTGCGGCGGAATAAATTTGGTCCGGGACTTTACCGCCTTGCTGGATCCACCGGTCGCTCGCCCGTCCGCGAGCCCGCCGGCGGCGCGTCGTGCAATTACAGTCCAGACCGCCCCGCCGTCACGTGCGCCTCTTGTCCCCGCCTCAAAACCACCCGCCACAAAGGATCCATCTCTCGCCGGCGTCTCCGCCCCCTCAGGCGCCGCTGGGGTCGCCTCTTCGGAGGAGAGGCCGGAGCTGGTCCTTGAATGTGAGCGGGCGGCCCGGGACGCCCAGCAGCATCTCGATCGCTGTCTCACGCTGCGAGCCAAGGTCGAGGAGCTGGAAGGAGAGGTCAAAGCCCTCCAGGGCTCGCCTCAGCCCAAGCCGCCGGTGTCCCCGGCCAAGGTCAAGGTGGAAGCGCCGGAGGCAGTTTCCGCGCTGTCCCTCCAGGACTGGATGATGATCGTGGCGGCGTTGCTGGTCGCCTTTATCGGGATTCTGACGCTCAAGCGCAGGCGCCGATCCCCGGCCGAGGTCAGCGCGGCCCCCTCCGCCCAGGCGCTGCCGCCGTGGCTCGAAAAGGAACGCCGCAGCGGCCGCGGCTACGCTGAAAGCGAAGCGCCGGAAACCCCGTTGTCCCCGAAGGCGGAAACCGCCAGCAACGTGGACACGCTGTTGCTGGAGGCCCGACGCCTGATGGTGCATGATCGCGCCCTTAGCGCCATCAAGCTGCTCGATGACTACATTCACGCCAACCCCGCGGAACCTCGCCCGTGGATGATGCGCTTTGTGCTGCTGGGTGCCCGACAAATGATCCGGGAATTCGCCATCGCCGCCCGGCAATTCCGGGAGCAGAATCCTGAGCCCGCGCTCTGGGACAATGTCTGCGCCCTGGGCCGGGAAGTCGATCCCGGGAATCCGCTCTACAACCGGCCGGGTGCACCGGATAGCCCGGGAACCAAGCCGGGCGGGGACGCCGCGAAGGACCAGCCGGGCACTGCCTCGGCTCCCAACCAGGGAGCGGCAGATTTCCGCCACCCCCTCGATTTCTCCTGGCTCCCGGGCCGGTCGGTGAAACGAGACGGCGGAGAAGACGAGAAGCCCTGAGCCGTCGCCGGCGGGCCTCCGCGCCGAGCGTCAAGGGGGTGGACTTTGTCATTGACGCCATCGGAATAACCCGTTACGTTTACGGCACTTGTGACGATGTCCTACGGCGATTTGGCAAGATTGCCCGCCGCCGCCCGAGCCGCGCTATTGGGGGAAAACCAGATGCTTCGAATCGCCTTTTGGGTGCTGCTGTCCCTGGTCAGCATGTCGGCTTCCGCCCAGCTCTACAAATGGGTCGATGCAGACGGAAAGGTCCATTACTCGGACCGGCCGCCTCCCGCGAGCGCCAAGCAGGAGCAGAAGCTCAACATCCGAAACGCCCCGGTGCCGCCGCCGGCCGCGGAAGAAAGCGCCGCCACCGCCAAATCCTACACGGAGCAGGAACTGGAATTCCGCAAGCGCAAGGTCGAGCAGGAAGAGGCGCAAAAGAAAGCCGCGGCGGAGGCCGAAACCGATCGCCAGAATTGCGCCCGGGCCCAGGAAAAACTGCGCCTGTACGAAGAGGGCGGGCGGGTCTATACCATCGACGCGCAAGGTGAGCGCCAATACCTGGGCGACGAGAGCCGCGAGCGGGGTATCGTCCAGGCGCGGGAAGAAGTCGCGAAATACTGCAAGTAGGCCTTGCAGCGCGCACCGCGCCGCAACGCGGTCGCCGATCGGCGCCCCGCAAACTTCCCCGCCAAATCAGTCCCGGCTCGCCTCGGCTTCCACGGAGCCACCCCCC
>DKBC01000074.1 GCA_002451065.1 Betaproteobacteria bacterium UBA6910 | reverse complement strand
TGCCGAAGAACACCACCGCGTAGGTGACCCACACCAGGGTGATCAGGACGTCGATGGGCCACTCCAGCTCCGCGTATTCCTTGGAGGTGGTGATGCCGAGGGGCAGCGTCACCGCCGCCAGCACGATGACCGCCTGCCATCCCCAGAAGGTGAAGGCCGCGAGGCCGGGCGCGAACAGCGGCGCGTGGGATGTCCGCTGCACCACGTAATAGGAGCTCGCGAACAGCGCACAGCCGCCGAACGCGAAGATCACAGCGTTGGTGTGCAGTGGGCGCAGGCGGCCGTAGGTCAGCCACGGAATCTCGAAATTCAGCTCGGGCCAGACGAGCTGGGCCGCGATCACGACGCCGACCAGCATGCCGACGATGCCCCAGACCACGGTCATGACCGCGAACTGGCGCACCACCTTATAGTTGTACATCGGTTGTGTTTCCATACGCGTTCTCCCTGTTAAAGCAAAGACCCCAAAACGTCCCGGGCCCGCCCCTCCGGCGAACCCGCCACCATCTATTCCCTGTTTCGCGCCGGGCGGTCGTCATCCATGAGAATGCGGTGCGCCGGCCCCTCCAGGTCCTCGAACTGCCCGCTTTTCACCGCCCACCAGAACACGGCGCCGATGATCAGCACCAGGGCGACGCTCAGCGGGATCAGCAGATAGAGGATGTCCACCGTCAGCCCCGGACCGTGACCGGCGACGGCCGATCCGACGGCGTCACAGTCGCGCTGGCGGTGGGACGCCGGCTTCCCGGTTCATCCCTTTCAACCGGCCTCTCGCCTCCGGTGAGCCGCAGCGCGTTCAACACCACCAGCAACGAACTTGCCGACATGCCGATGGCCGCAAGCCACGGCGTCACGTGGCCGAGCACCGCCAGCGGCAACGCCACCAGGTTGTAAGCCAGGGCCCAGACCAGGTTCTCCCGGATCACGTTCCGGGTCCGGCGCGACACCCGCACGCCCTCGGTGAGATTCGCCAAGCTGCCGGCCATGAGCACCATGTCGGCGCTGGCCTGGGCCACCTCGGTTCCCTCGCCCATGGCGATGGACACCTGGGCTTGGGCCAGGACCGGAGCGTCATTGACCCCGTCCCCCACCATGGCCACCACCGCGCCCCTCCGCTGCAGGGCGCGAACGTACGCCACCTTGCCCGCCGGCGAGACGCCCGCCTCGACGGTGGCGATCCCGGCCAAAGAAGCCACCCGGCGCGCCGCTTCCGGCGCGTCGCCTGAAAGCAGGTGCACCCTCTTGCCCAGGGCGCGCAGTTCCCGGATCATGGCGGCCGCCTCCGGCCGCAACTCGTCGCCCACGGCAAAAGCCGCCTGCCAGCCCTCCGTCGAAGCCAGGGTGATGATGGTGTCCCCGCGCGCGATCAGACTTGCGACCGCGTCCGGCATCGGACCCCGGGCCAGCACAGCCGCGTACGGAGGCCGGCCCAAGCGGTACCTGACGCCATCGATGATCCCCTCGACGCCGCCCCCGGGTTCATGGCGCAACTCCTCCACCGCGGCGTTGGTGCCCTCTCCCGCGGCGGCGCACAGGGCCTTGGCGAGCGCATGCTCCGAGCCCTGCTCCAGCCGCGCCGCCAAACGCAGGCATTCCTCCGCCGAGCGCTCTCCCAGGGTAACCGTGTCCAGGAGCGCCATCCGGCCCCGGGTCAGGGTTCCCGTCTTGTCGAACACGAAATCGGTGGCCCGCGCCAGGGTTTCCAGGGCGTGTCCCCGGATCGCCAGCAGCCCCAGGCGGGTGAGCCGGGACGTTGCGGCCGTCAGCGCCACCGGCGTCGCCAGGGATAATGCGCAGGGACAGGTCACGACCAGCACCGCAACCGCGACCCAGAGCGCCCGGGAGGGATCGATGGCATGCCAGACGACGGCGGCCACCGCTGCGACCAGCAGCACGCCGAACACGAACCAGCGCGCAGCCCGGTCCGCCATCTGCGCCACGCGCGGCTTTTCCGCCAGGGCCCGATCGAGGAGCCGGGCCACCGCCGCCAGCACCGTATCCTCGCCGACCTTCTCGACCCGCACCACCAGGGGTCCCGACAGGTTCATGGCCCCGCCGATCAGTTCGGAGCCGACCTCGCGGNNCTCACCAGCACATGGTCCCCGGGACGCAGGGCGCCTGCGGCAACCTCCTCCCCGTCCATGACGTCTGGATAATCGGAAAGCCTGGTGGCTGTGGCAGGCACCAGCTTGACCAGCCGCTCGGCGGCATCGCCCGCCCGCGCGCGGGCCAGCATTTCCAGGTAACGGCCGCAGAGCAGCAGGAACACGAACATGGCCACCGAATCGTAATAGACGTCGCCCGACCCGCTGAGCGTGGCCCAGACGCTGGCGATGAAGGCAGCGGCGATGCCCAAAGATACCGGAACATCCATGCCCAGACCGCCCCGGCGCAGGTCGCGCCAGGCATTGCGGAAGAACGGCGCCGCCGAGTAGAACACCACCGGGACCGTGAGCAGCAGGCTTGCCCACTGCATCAGGTACCGGATGTCGGCGCTCATCTCGCCCTCGCCCGCCAGGTAAACGGGCACCGCATACATCATGACCTGCATCGCGCCAAGGCCGGCGATGGCGAGGCGGCGCAGCATCGCCCCCCGCTCGCGCTTCTGGATTTCGTCCCGCTTGTCCGGATCAAAGGGGTGGGCGGTGTACCCGATAGCGGCCACCGCGCGCAGGATGTCGGAAAGCCGGATGCGGCCCTCGTTCCAGCGCACCCGCGCCCGATGGGTGGAATAGTTAATGTCCACGGCCAACACCCCGGGAAGACGGGCCAGGTGCCTCTCGTTGAGCCAGACACAGGCCGCGCAGGTGATGCCCTCGAGGATGAGCGCGGCTTCCCGCGCGTTTTCCCCGTCCTCCCGCACGAAGCTGCGTTGCACTTCGGGAAGATCGTAAAGCTCGAGGCGCTTGAGAAACTCGGGAACAGTTTCGCGCGGATTCTGAGGCCGTTCGCTGCGATGGCGGTAATAATCCTCGAGCCCCGCGTCCACGATGGCGTGAGCCACCGCCTCGCAACCGGCGCAGCACATGGCGCGCGGTTCACCCGCAACGACTGTCGCGAAATGGGCGCGCGGCGGCACCGGGAGGCCGCAATGGAAGCAGCCTTGAGCGGCTTCAGCGCCGTTGCTTATCGCGGATGGCTGTTCTGGGGCACCCATGCTCGGCCAATGGTGGTCCGGATCCGACTTGTCAAAACCATGACTGCCCGTGTGGAATACCGGACACAAAAGTCCGCAAATGATACCGGCAAAGAAGCGAACAAACCCTGATTTATGTCAACCTGACCGGTGTTTGCGCGATAAAATGCTGCTATGCGGCAATAAGCAATGTTTCTGATTGGCAGAGAAAATCAGGGGCTGACGGGGCTGGCCTCGGCGCAGCGATGGGCGGACAGCCTGGCCAAGTATCCTCGATGATCGTGGGCCAGCTTGGCCAGTCGATCCAGATCATTGAGGACCACCTGGCGGTGGCGGACGTTGGCGAGGCCGTCATTCTCGAACCGCGTCAGAATGCGGCACACCGTTTCTTCGGCGATCCCCAGGTAGTTTCCGATGTCGCCCCGGGACATGCTGAGGTGGAACTGGGTCGCCGAGAAATGCCGCTTCGCGAAGCGGCGGCTGAGGCTGAGCAGATAAGTGGCCAAGCGCTCCTCGGCGGTCTTCTTCCCCAGCAGCAGCATGAGTTCCTCGTGATGCTCGATCTCCTCGCCCATGATCCTCAGCATGGAGCGCTGGAGGACGGGCTCGCGGCGGGATAGCTCCTCCAATTGGTCCACCGCCACCTCGCAGACCGCCGTGGCCTCCAGGGCCCGTGCCTCGCTGGTGTAGATCCCGGTATTCATCGCGTTTAGACCGAGCAGCTCGCCGGCCACGTGGAACCCGGTGATCTGGACGCGGCCGTCGTCGGTGGAAACATAGGTCTTGACCGACCCGCTGCGTATGGCGAACACGGCGTCAAACGGCTGGCCCATTCGATACAGGACCTCGCCGCGCCTGAAACTGAGCCGCCGCCTGATAATGCTGTCGAGCACCGCGTCCACGTCCTCGTCGACGCCAAACGGCGCGCACAGCAGGTAGATGCCGCAGTCGCTGCAGCTGATGGAATCGCAGGCCTCGTCGCCTGCCCGGGATTTCAGGGTCTTTCGACGCATCATCTTTTCCTCCGCCGTATCCGCTTCACGCCGCGGCGGGACGCGAAGCATCGGCATCCTCCAGCCCTGTCAGCGCCTGCGGAACATCGCTGATTCGGTACTTGCCGCTGACCACCGCCTGCGCCAGGCTCTCCAAAGTCTGCTCCTTGAGAATCGCGACGATGCGGTCCTTGATCGGGCGCCACCTGAAGTGTAACGGGCACGCCGTGCGATCCTCGCAAACCTTGAGCCCGAGAACGCAGTCCTCCACGAATCCCGCACCTTCGACGAGCGCGATGACGCTCATCAAGTCGGTCTTCTCACCGCCCGCCTCCAGGAAAAAACCGCCTTGCCGGCCGCGGGCCGAATGCAGCAGGCCGGCGCGGCATAGCTGCTGCAGAATTTTCGCAAGGTAGGCAGGCGGCACCCTCAGGTGCTCGGCCATGGTGCGATTGAGCACCGGCTCGCCGCGCGGCCGGGTCGCGACGAATATGAGGGCCTGAATGGCGTACTGGGAGGTGCGGGACAGAATCATGGATTTCACCCGAATGCTACCCGTACGACCCCGGGCCCAACGTTGACTTAGATCAAAACAGGGGCCCCTCGCCAATCCATCCGAAGGAACTAACATATAAGGGAGAGGCTCCGCATTCGCCGGCCGAACGGAAGTGAATCAAGAACAACATGGATTTCAAGCTGCAACCGGGTGACGCCCTGATTGTCGTGGATGTGCAGAATGATTTTCTGCCGGGGGGCGCGCTCGGAGTGCCCGGGGGTGACGAGGTCATTCCCTTGCTGAACGGCTATATCGCCGCCTTTGGGGCCCATGGGCTTCCCGTCTTTGCCACCCGGGACTGGCATCCGAACGATCACTGCTCGTTCCAGGACCGGGGCGGGCCGTGGCCGCCCCACTGCATCGCCCACACCCAGGGAGCCGCCTTCGCAACCCTGTTGCAGTTCCCCTGCAACGTCTCGGTCGTTTCCAAGGCAACCAAGGGTGATGCCGACGCCTACTCGGGCTTCCAGGGCACGGAGCTGGATCAGCTGCTCAAAGCCCGCGGCGCCAAACGCCTGCTGATCGGCGGGCTCGCCACGGACTACTGCGTCCTCAACACCGTTTTGGATGCCCTCGCCGGCGGCTACGAGGTGCTCCTGCTCAAGGACGCCATCCGGGCAGTCAATGTGCATCCCGGCGACGGAGACAAGGCGGTGCAGGAGATGGTTGCGAGGGGCGCGATGCCTGTTACGCTTAAGGACCTTGCCCAATAACAACACCGGCCGCGCCAGCGGTGCCGCCCCCATGCCCCTGAACCCGATTTCAAGCCCGCTGCTGACGGACCTCTATCAGCTCACCATGCTCCAGGGCTACCTGGAGCACGGGATGACCGAGCCCGCGGCGTTCGAGTTCTTCGTGCGCAAGTTGCCCGACTCGCGCAACTTCCTGCTGACGGCGGGGCTCGAGCAGGCGCTGGATTTCCTGGAGAACCTGCGTTTCGGGCCCGAGGAACTGGACTGGCTCCGGGGGAGCGGACTGTTCAAGCCGGTGCTGCTGGATTACCTGGAGAAGATGCGCTTCGCAGGCGACGTCTTTGCCATGCCGGAAGGCACGGTGGCATTTCCCAACGAGCCGATCCTGCGGGTGGTGGCACCCATGCCCCAGGCCCAGCTGGTGGAGACCCGCCTCATCAACCTGCTGCATTTCGAAACCCTGGTCGCGTCCAAGGCCGTGCGCTCGGTGCTGGCGGCCCCCGGCAAGCTGCTGGTGGATTTCGGGTTGCGGCGCGCCCACGGCGCGGAGGCCGGACTGCTGGCTGCACGCGCGGCCTACCTGGCGGGATTTGCCGGGAGCTCCACCGTGCTGGCCGGTGCCATGTTCGGTGTCCCGGTGTACGGGACCATGGCCCATTCCTTCGTGCAGGCCCACGAAGACGAAGCGGCGGCGTTCGAGCATTTCGCCGAATCCTTTCCCAAGAGCGCCATCATGCTCATCGACACCTACGACACCGAGGCGGCGGCCCGGAAGGTGGTGGAGATTGCGCCCCGGCTGGCGGCCCAGGGCCTCGGCGTGAAGGGCGTACGCCTGGACAGCGGCGACCTGGCGGAGCACGCGCGCCGGGTACGCCGCATCCTGGACCAAGGCGGGCTCCAGCAGGCGGTCGTTTTCGCCAGCGGCAATCTCGACGAATACCGGGTGCACGACCTGGTGGGTAGCGGCGCCCCCATCGACGGCTTTGGCATTGGCACCAGCCTGGTCACTTCCGCCGACGCGTCCTCCCTCGACAGCGTCTACAAGCTCATGGAGTACGCGGGCCGCCCGCGCCGCAAGCGCTCGGAGGGCAAGGCCACCTGGCCGGGGCGNNAAGCAGGTGTTCCGGCAAACCGGGGACGACGGACGCTTTAGGGGCGACGTGCTGACCGTGGAGAGCGATGCCTCCCCCGGCGAGCCGTTGCTGCGCCAGGTCATGAAATCCGGCAGGCGGATCGAGCCTTCTCCGCCTCTGACGGTGGTGCGGGAGATGGCCTTGGCACAGGTCGCGCAACTTCCCGAAAGTCTGCGCGTCCTGGAGCGCGCAACTCCCTACCCGGTGGAAGTGGCGCCGGCGCTCCTTGCCCTGGCCCGGGAAGTGGACCTGCTCACGCGATGACCCTGACGCCGCCGCGGTCATCGGCACTCCGGATTGCGCTAAACTGGATTCAACCAATCCGCCAGGAGGATCCATGGACAGGCGTGATTTCGTGAAGACGTGCGCGGCCGGCGCCGCCTACGTGGCCAGCAATCCCGGTGCCCTCGCCGCCAGGGGTGCGGAGCTCCGGGATTACCCGCGGGCGCTGCTGGTGGACGAGCTCAAGAAGCCGCTCCTGGCGGGCAGCCTGCGCCCCAACCGCAATTACATCTTCCACTATCCTTACGGCGGTACGCCGTGCTTCCTGCTCGACCTGGGAAGACCGACGGCCAACGACGTTGCCCTGAAAACAGCCGATGGGCGCGGCTATCTCTGGCGCGGGGGCGTCGGGCCCAAGCGGGCCATCGTCGCCTACTCGGCCATCTGCGCCCACCAGCTGGCGTACCCCACCAAGCAGATCAGCTTCATCAGCTATCGCGATTCGTCATCGCCTACCGCGGCGGCCAATACCATCCACTGCTGCGCGGAGCACAGCGAATACGATCCCGCGCGCGGGGCCAAGGTGCTGGGAGGCCCCGCGGAGCAGCCTCTCGCCGCCATCCTGCTGGAGCACGACCCGAAGACCGATCAGCTCCACGCCACCGGCACGCTGGGCGGAGAGTTGTTCAACAAGTTCTTCGAGAAGTACGAATTCAAGCTTGCCATCGACTACGGATCCCAGCGGGCGAAGCGAGCGGTGGACGGCATGACCGTGGTCAGCGAGCTCACCAACTTCTGCCAGCAGCAGGTGCATTGCTGAAGGGCGGGATCCTGACCGGAGAATCCAGGGCCGAGGACGACCCTCTGTTCGTCAAGCGTCACCACCACCGCAAATCCGCGGTTGCGCGAAACTTGATCACCGGTTCCGGATCCTCGACGCCGCTGTGATCCCCTGGCTGGGACCCAAGGACCCGTTCCCTCCCCTGGAGCAGACCCTCGACGAGCCCAACGGCCTGCTGGCGGCGGGTGGCGGTCTCTCGACGGCGCGGCTACTGGAAGCCTACCGCCAGGGCATCTTTCCCTGGTACGGCGAGGGCGAGCCCATCCTTTGGTGGAGCCCCGATCCGCGCATGGTGCTCGTTCCGGGAGAGCTGAAGGTCCCCCGTTCCGTCGGCAAGATGCTGCGCAAAAGTCACTTCGAGGTACGGGCGGACACCGCCTTCCGCGACGTCATGGTGGCTTGCGCCGCGCCGCGCCGCGGCCAGCGCGGCACCTGGATCACGGGCGAAATGGTCGAGGCCTATACGCGTCTGCACCAGCTGGGCCATGCCCACTCCGTGGAGACCTGGATCGGTGGCGAGCTCGCGGGGGGGCTTTACGGGGTGGCCCTGGGACGCGCCTTTTTCGGGGAATCCATGTTCTCCCGCGCCACCGATGCCTCCAAGATCGCCCTGGTGCACCTGGTGCGGCAG
Organism: Betaproteobacteria bacterium UBA6910; assembly: GCA_002451065.1. Lineage (GTDB taxonomy): Bacteria > Pseudomonadota > Gammaproteobacteria > Burkholderiales > UBA6910 > UBA6910. The sequence continues at coordinate 1,638 of DKBC01000074.1, read as the reverse complement.
CTCCAGCGCTGGGAGTTCGGCATAATTGACTGCCAGATGGCAACCCCGCTGCTGGCCTCATTCGGCGCCCGGGAGATCCCGCGCCGGGAATTTAGTAATCGGCTGAAAGAGTTGGTAAACTACCCCCGACCCGTGGGTCTCTGGCGCTTCGACCATGTCACTGCTTAATGACTTTCCGCTCTCGGTGCTGCAGTTTTACGCCACCGCGCCCTATCCCTGCAGTTACATCCCGGGACGGCTGGCGCGCTCCCAGGTCGCCACCCCCAGCCATCTCATTGACACCCGGGTGTACGGGGAGCTGGTGCGTGCCGGCTTCCGGCGCAGCGGCGCGTTCACCTATCGCCCGTATTGCGACAACTGCAAGGCCTGCGTGCCGGTGCGCCTGCCCGTCGCAACCTACCGGCCAAACCGCGCCCAGCGCCGCGCCGCGAAACGCCACCAGAATCTGGCCACCGTCATCCACGGCCTGCACTACAGCCCGGAGCACTACGCGCTCTATCTCGATTACCAGGCCCACCGCCATTCCGGCGGCGGCATGGACCAGGACAGCCGCGAGCAGTACCGGCACTTCCTGCTCCAGAGCAACGTGACTTCCAAGCTCATCGAGTTTCGCGAGGGCACCGAATTGCGCATGGTGAGCATCGTGGACCAGCTGCCGGACGGCCTGTCCTCCGTCTATACTTTCTTCGACCCCGACCTCCCCGCCGCCAGTTTCGGCACCTACAACATCCTGTGGCAGGTGGAAGAGTGCCGCCGGCTCGGCCTTCCCTACCTGTATCTCGGGTACTGGATCAAGGAAAGCCGCAAGATGGCCTACAAGGTCGGCTTCCAGCCCCTGCAGGGACTGATCAATGGCCGCTGGCAGCCCCTCGACTCGCGCGGACACCTCGTGACCAGCTGACCGGGCGCATGTACCGCCTGCTGCGCCCGCTGCTGTTCGGCCTCGACCCCGAGACCGCGCATCGTTTCACTTTCAACGCCCTCGACCTCGCCTCCCGCCTGGGGCTCGTTGGCCAGAGCGTGCCGCTCTCGCCGCGGCGGGTGATGGGCCTCGAGTTTCCCAATCCGGTGGGATTGGCGGCGGGTCTCGACAAGAACGGAGATCATCTCGACGGCGTGGCGGCCCTGGGCTTCGGCTTCGTCGAAGTGGGCACCGTGACGCCGCGGCCCCAGCCCGGCAATCCGGCGCCCCGCGTGTTCCGGCTGCCGCAGGCGGAAGCGATCATTAACCGCATGGGCTTCAACAACGCCGGGGTGGACGCGCTGGTGGAAAATGTCCGCCGTGCCCGCTACCGCGGAATTCTCGGCATCAACATCGGAAAGAACTTCGACACCCCGGTAGAGCGGGCGGCGGATGATTACCTGGCCTGCCTGCGCAAGGCGTACGCCCACGCCAGCTACATCGCCGTCAACATCTCTTCCCCCAACACCCCCGGGCTGCGCACCCTGCAAAACGCGGCAGAACTGCGCGAACTGCTCGCCGCCCTAACCCGGGAGCGCACCGGCCTGGCACGGCGCCATGGCCGCCGGGTGCCGCTGGCGATCAAGATCGCGCCCGACCTGGAGCCAGGCCAGATCGCGGAAGCCGCGCGCCTGCTCGCCGATAACGGGGCGGACGCGGTGATCGCCACCAACACC
>DKBC01000003.1:6122-8014 GCA_002451065.1 Betaproteobacteria bacterium UBA6910 | reverse complement strand
CGGACCAGGTCCGGCCCTTCGGCGATGGCAAAGGCGAGCAGGATCGTGCCGGTCACCAACTCGTGCACGTAGGGCGCGACTCCGACCGTGGTGAGACCCGTTCGCAAGAGGCAGAGGACGAGTACCCCAGCCGCGGTGCCGAGCGGCCGGCTGGTGCCCCCGGACAGCGTGGCGCCGCCGAGAATGACCGCGGCGACCGCAGGCACCGATACATCCGAGAGCCCCGCCGGCAGCGCGGCCGAGAGGCTGTAGCTCAAGAGGGTGCCCGCGAGCGCGGAGAGCATTCCCGACGCACCGAAGACCCCGACGATGATGGCCTCGGTCCTCACGCCGGCGAGGACGCTCGCCTGGCGGTCGCTGCCGGTCGCGATCATGTCGCGTCCCACTCGAGTGAAGGCGACGACCGCCGCCGCAATCAGGAAGAGCGCCCAGGCGACGAGACTGCGGAGCGAGAAGATTTGCAGAATCGGCGCGTTCATCATCAGGGCGAGGTCAAGGTTGCCCAAGGGGACGCTGCGGTTCCCGGTCAGCACATGGGCGAGTCCGCTGAAGGTGAGCAGCCCGCCCAGGGTCACGGGCACCGAGCCAAGCCGCAAGCGGGTCATGAACACTCCCTGCGCGAGCCCGCCAAAGAGACCCACCGCGGTGGCGGCCCCGACCCCGAGCATGGGGTCGGTCTTGCCGACGAGCACCGCGACGCAGCCGCCCAGGCCGAACATCCCGGCAAAGGAGATGTCGAACTCGCGCACCAGCATGCTGAGGCCGATGCCGAGCGCTACGGGACCGAAGGTCGCAAAGTTCTGCAGCACGCTGAAGCCGGTCTCCCCGCTGAGCGGCAGGCTGGCGGCCAGCGCCACGGCGACGAAGGCCACCGCCAGGACGACGAAGAGCGCGAAGGCCCGGCCCGTTCCGTTGCGCAGCATCGCCCCGACGATCCTCACGCGCGCACTCGTCCCTGGAGCAGCACCGCCGCGAGCACGATCAATCCGATAAAGAGATACTGGTACTCGGTCTCGAAGCCGCGCAGCAGCAGCATGACCGTCACGCTCGCGATGACTACGACGCCGAATAGACTGCGGCTCACCGAGCCCTCTCCTCCGGCGATCGCCGTGCCCCCGACCAGTACGCCGGCAATGGCGCTGTAATCGTAGCCCGCGCCATACTCCATGGTCCCTGCGCCGTACCGGGCGGCGATCAGGATCCCGGCCAGGCTGGTGAAGAAGCCGGCGAGCGCGTAGGCGGCGGTCACCGTGCGCCAGGTTCGGATCCCGGCTGCCGTGGCGGCGCGCAGGTTGCTGCCCACCATGATCACCCGCTGTCCGAACTGGGTGCAGCTCTGGATGACTTGGCCGATGACCACCGATGCCAGGAAGACGAGCCCGGGCAGCGGGATGCCGAGCACCCGGCCCTTCAGGAAATCCAGCACGTTCTCGGCGGCGTAGATGGTCCTGCTTCCGCTCGCGAACTCGGCCACGCCGCCGATGAGAGCGAGGGCCGCGATGCTGACGATGATCGGATTGGCGCGGAAATAGCCGATGATGAAGCCTTGGAGCGCGTTCACCCCGACCGCTACCGCGACTGCGCACGCAAGTGCCGGCACCACGCCATATCCCGAAACGGCCGCGCAGACGACGGCGGTGGCTCCCGTAGTCGCGCCAAGCGAAAAGGACATGATGTTGCCGCTGAGGGTGATGAACGTCATGCCCACCGCCACGCAGCCGATGAGGGAGCCGGTGTTGACAAGCGAAAAGAGGCTCGGCGCCGCGGTAAACCCCGGCGTGATCGCCGCCAGGACGAGGAGGCCCGAGAGGCCGACGACACGCACGGGGAACCCCGTGCTGATGCGTGCGGTCCAATCCCGGCGCCCCGGGGTTGCCGTGGCGCCCGGCCCG
>DKBC01000003.1:0-6077 GCA_002451065.1 Betaproteobacteria bacterium UBA6910 | reverse complement strand
GCGTAGCCCTGCTCGCACAGCCGCCGCATCAGGACGTAGATCTCCGCCCGCGCACCCACGTCGACCCCTCGCGTCGGCTCGTTCATGAGCAGCACGCCTTTGCCGTCGCTCGTCACCGAGCGGCCGACCGCCACCTTCTGCTGGTTGCCGCCGCTCATCTCCCGCGTCCGGGACCTCAAGCGACGGCCATCGATCCCGACCATCCCGGCGAGCCGGCTCGCCGCCGTGGTGAGCCGACGGCGGGACAGCCAGCCGCCGGTTCCCAGCGACCCAAGCTGCGTCGCCAGGAGATTCTCGCGGACCGACAGGTTGAGGAACAAGCCCTCGGCGGCGCGCTCTTCGGAAACGAAGCGGACGTTGTGTGCCAGCGCCGCCGGCACCGAGCCGAGCCGCAGACGCCGCCCACCGACGGAAACCTCGCCCCGCGCGGTGTAGACAAGGCCCGCAAGCGCGCGCACGGCGTCGGACGCCCCCGACCCGATCTGCCCGACGAGGGAGGCGATGCGCCCTTTCGGCACCGCCAGGGACAAGCCTTGGACGGTCCCGGGAATGTGCAGATCGCTGACCATCAGCGCCGGACCGGCCTCCGTGAGGGAGGCCTGGGGATACATCTGCTCCAAAGGCCGCCCGAGCATGGCCTCGATCAGGCCTGCGCGGTCCACCTCCGTTGTGGCGAAAGACCCGACCTCGCATCCGTTGCGCAGGACCGTGACGCTGTCGCAGATCTCGAAGATTTCGTTGAGCCTGTGCGTGATGAAGATGACCGTCCGTCCCTGTTCCTTCAGCCGTCGCAGGGTCGCGAACACCTGCGCAATCTCACGATCCGACAGGGTTGCCGTCGGCTCGTCCAGGATCAACACCCGCGCGTTTCGCACGAGCATTCGCGCGATCTCGAGAAGTTGGCGCTCACCGAGGGAGAGCGTGGCGGCCCGCACGTCGACGGAGAGATGCGCAAGGCCCACCAGTTCGAGAACCTCCTGCGCCCGCTGCCGCAAGGCGCGTCGGCGATGCAGGAACGGCACGTCACGGTGGCCGAGCCAGATGTTGTCCCCGACCGAGAGATGCGGAGGGATGCTGAGTTCCTGGGAGACGAAGGCGATGCCGAGCGCCTGCGCGTCCTGAGGACCCTCGACCCGATGCTCGACGCCATCCACCAGGATGGCGCCTCGATCTGCCTGGTAAACGCCCGTCAAGACCTTGATGAGCGTGCTCTTGCCGGCGCCGTTCTCGCCGCAGATTCCCCGAACCTCGCCGGTTGCGACAGCGAAGGATACGCCGCACAGCGCCTCGACCGGGCCAAAGGACTTGGCCACGCTGCGTGCTTCCAAAATCGGGCCCACGGCAGTCACCCGAGCAAAGCCCTCGACGTCAGCCTAGGCCGGGCCGCGCGTCAGAACGTGCAGGCCTGGGCGTATTTCTCGACATTCGCGCTGGTGATCGCCTCGATCGGCATGTAGATGTGTTTCTGGACGGGCTTGCCGTTGAGGAGGTCGGCGATGGTCTCGATCGAGACCCTGCCGGTCCGGGTCGGGATTTGCGTTGCCGTGCTGTACTGCTGTCCGGCACGGATGTGGTCGATGCCGAACTTCATGCAGTTCGAGGCGACCACGATCAGCTTGCCATCGGCCGTGCCGAGCGGCACGCCCGAGGCCTGCGCCGCCTGGATCACGCCGTGGGCCATGTTGTCGGCCATCGCATAGATGACGTCGAGGCCCCCTTGCGCGGCGTACCGGGCAAAGAGCTGACCTGCGATCCGCTCGCTGGTCGCCATGTCCCAGTGCGCATCCTCGGTAGCGACGATCTCGACCTTGGGATCCTTGGCCAGGGTTTCCTTGAAGCCCTGGATCCTCAGCTGCGGGGTGGCTTCGGAGAGGGTGCCCGAAATGATTGCCGTCCTCGCCGTCTTCCGGTTCTTGATGGCTTGTTCCAGCGCCTCGGCGGTTACGCGGCCGAGCTCTTCCTGCCTCTCCCCGACGAACGTCACGTAGAGGTCCTCGTGGCCGGGCTCGATCGGGCTATTGACGATCACGACGGGAACGCCCGCTTGTTTGGCGCGCGTGAGGGCGGGGATGACGGTATGCGCATTCACCGGCAGGATGGCGAGCACGTCGTACTTCTGCGCAATGGCGTCGCTGATGAGCTGGTCCTGGGCGGCCGCATCGTAGCCCGCGGTCAGCACCGTGACCTTCATGCCGCGGGCTTGTCCCTCCTTCTCCATTGTATTGGCGATGCCGGCGATGAACGGGTTCTTCGTACTCGTGGCCACGAAGGCGATGCGCTTGTTCTGGGTGTCGGCCGCCGCCGGGCCGAATGCGCCGGCAACCAGCCCGGCAACCAGGAGTGCCCCAACCATTGTCTTTTTCATGACTGTTTCCCTCGCCGCACGGTTGAAGGGTGGACAGCGGAGAGAAGGACCCGGGAGCGGGGCCCCTCTCTTGCCTCGCGCGCAGCATACCAGCCTTTTGACAGACCGTCGAGTTGGTCAACGGCCAGGTGGTCTGGGTGCGGACAGGGGCGCCCGGAGTTGCTGGAACCTCGGGCAGATCGACCCCTTCTTCCACGCCCTCAAACAGAACCTCAAACCGAAAAGTTTCCGGCCCACCAGCCGGGACAACGTTGAACGGCAGCGGTGGCCATGCTCCCGGTGGATTCCCTGCAATGGCGCCCTCGCCGGTCGGCCTTGATCCAGGTGGCGCTGCTTCCTGGAACGCCGTGAACGAAAAGAACGCCCGGCGGAACAACTCCGTCCAGAGCTCTGAGCAATCAAGATGCGGAAACCTCGGCCGGCTGGGTTCCATGAGGATAGCGGGCCAAACTCCCTACAGGGGCCAAACTCAAATCCCCGCCACTTGGCGGGGATCTTCGCAATTCTCACAAGGAAAATGTCTCACGAGAAGGTCGATCGAAACTCATCGAAGGTTATGACATTCGCGTACTTGGCATCCATGTCGAACAAGTTTGCGGCATGTGCGAAGGCGGAGCGGTCGAAACAGCCCTCCTCAATGAGAAATACCTTGAATCCATGGGAAAAGGCGTCAACCACGGAGGCCCGGACGCATCCAGACGTGGAAACCCCCACAACCACGAGCGTGTCCACTTTTTTCTGATGCAGATAGGAAGCGAGCGGTGTGCCGAAGAAACAGCTAGCCTTCGCCTTCTCCACGACCCATTCGGAGGGAAGGGGCGCGATCTCCGGCACAATCTCATTCCCGCTGATCATTCCTGCGCCCTTGCCTGCCTTGGTGGCCTCCCCTGCGAACCTCTGGTCGTTCAAGTCCGGCCTGGTGAAAACAACCGCTCTTCCTTGGCTTCTAAAAAGGCTCAACGCCTCTTTGATAAATCCCATGGCCTGCCACGCCGCAGGACCGCACGCACTCTGATACTCCTCGATCGCTTGCGTGACGCTTTCCTTTCCCTGTGAACCCGTGAAGGAAAGCGTGCAATCGATGACCAGCAGAGCCGGCGTCTTGCCGGGCGGCTCTCTCCTGGCAAAGCCTGCAGTCTTGTAGACCTCGAATTCTTCCGGCGGGATCCGTTCAAACCAACGGGGCACGGTCCACTCCTCCTTCCAGGGCAGAGCCTCTTTGAACCGGGCATGGCGAAGATCTTTTTTGGTCGTCCCGGTCGGCAAGGAGCCAAAAAGGGTCTTGGGCCCGGGATTCAGCCACGGGTCCCCCCGTCGAAACGTGTGTAGCACTGGCGGCGCGGGGGGTCAAACGGCCTTTTGGTCTCGAAGGGGAGAACAGGCGACGAGGATCCCGACACTGTCCCGTGGGAGGACGCCCCGACAGGCCCGAAGCACTGCGCATCGAGAGGAGGGGAGAACTACGGCTGTCTCGGTGAGAACGTTGATCGTCCGTGCGGCGGTTGCATGTGCCCGCCGCACGGACGATCCGGGAGTCATGCGGCGGGGATGTCGGTCGTCACGGCCCGGCCGGCGGAGCGGCTCGGGCCGACCTCCTCCGGAACGTCGTCGGAAGGGCCGTCCGTCTCCGGAACCCCGCTGCAGATGCGCAGCAGGCGCACCAGCAGGGCTCCGGTCACGGTGAGGTGGTCCATCGTCTCGGGGTCGATCTCTACGGCGAAGCGCCCTTCCAAGTCATCGATGAGTTCTTCGAACTGGTCCGGGTTCAGTCCCACGTCCTCGATCAGGTCCTCCCCGGTGTACAGTCGGTGTCTTCTCCCGAGTCGGCGCTCCACGCCTGCCTGCAGGGCTTCCACGATCTCCGTCACATCCGGTAGCACAATTCTTGGCATCGCAACTCTTCTTTCGGTTTGGGTGCGGTCGGAAAACGCACTTCACGAACAGAGCAAACGACGGCGAGGTCTCAATCATATCAGAAAAATGTGAATGTGCGATGAAAAATGTCTTAATTCCAGATGAGAAAACCCACGGGAAACTTTAGCGCGGTCGAGAGGAAACTCCGGCGGATCAATGGAGGACAGCGATGAACCCGTCCCTGCCCCCCGATGCCGGCGCCAAGACCGAAAGACAAAACCGGGTCTCGAATCGACTTGTCCGACTTCGCCCAACCGCTTACGCTATCCGCCCGCGGGGCAATGCGTGCCTGCAGCCGAGGCCGATCGGAGGAGTCCTCGATGCCCAAAGTGCTGATTCAGCCGGCCACATATGGAAACATCCGCCAAGCCGTGGACCGGGCTCTCGAGGTGTTTCCTCTGGACCTCAAGGGCAAGAAGGTTCTCGTCAAACCGAACGCCCTGCGGGCGTCGCACGCGAGCGAGGGGATCGTCACCCATCCGTCCCTGGTTCGCGCCGTGGTCGAAAAGGTGGAATCGCTGGGGCCTGCTTCCATCGTCGTCGGGGACAACCCGGGCCTTCGGTACTATGGTGCGAACGAAGAGGTGTTCCAGGAATCCGGGTTGATGGAGGCTGCCAGGGGCCACTACCGAAACATCGGCGCCCAGGCGCGGAAGGTCCGGTTCAATGCGGACTACATGGAGTCGGTGAGCCTGTCGCGCGCTGTCGTGGACTCCGACGTGATCATCAGCCTGCCGAAGTTCAAGACCCACGGGTTGACCCTCGTCTCCGGGGCGATCAAGAACAGCTACGGTTTCTTGCCGGGAGCGCAGAAAGCGAGGCTGCACAAGGCGGCGGGAACCCCGACCCGGTTCAATGAAATGTTGATCGATGTCTTCCGGCTCCGTATCCCCGATCTCTTCATCGTCGATGCCGTGGTGGGTATGGAAGGAAATGGTCCCGCATCCCCTGACCTCCGGGACATTGGGGTGCTTCTCGCTTCGGACAACGGGGTGGCCATGGATGCCGTTATCGCGACGATGATGGGGTGCGATCCGTCCCAGATCCGGTTTCTCCAGAAGGCGAAGGAGGAAGGGCTCGGGGACTACGATCTCAGTCGAATCGAGGTGGTGGGCGAGCTCCGGCGGTTGCCCGACTTCAAGCTTCCCCCCTTGAGAGGGGAGGTGATGGTGCAAGATGAGCAGATGCAGGAGGTCATCCACAAACGGACGACCGCCCGACCCCGACCGAATCCCGAAACCTGCACGGGGTGCGGAACCTGCGTGGAACACTGCCCGGTGTCGGCGATTTCCTTGGAAAACGGTCTGCCCCGCGTCGACGGGGAGGCGTGCATCATCTGTTTCTGCTGTCAGGAGATCTGCCCCGAGAAGGCCATCGTCCTGACCTAGGTGACCCATGAAAGTGAAGCACTTACCGGCCGGGAAGGCCCTCGGGCATGTGCTTCTCCACAACGTGCTCGGGGCCGACGGAAAGAGGGTTGTCGCCAAAGGGCTGCGGCTGGAGGCATCCCATTTGGCGTTGCTCCGGTCCGCCGGCGTCGGGCGGGTGTGGGTGGCGATCGTCGAGTCGGGGGACGTGAGGGAGGACGAAGCCGCCGCGGAAGTCGCAGGCATGGTCGCCGGCTCCGGACTCGATCGCCGCTCGCCGGCCCGGGGCGGCTCGGTAGACCTGATTGCCGCGTCGGATGGCATGCTCCAACTGGATGCCCGCCGGCTTCTGAGGCTGAACCGGCTGCCGGGGCTGTCCGTGGCTGCGGGAGCCAACGGCAGCTTTGCCGCTGCGGGGAAGAGGGTGGCCT
>DKBC01000248.1 GCA_002451065.1 Betaproteobacteria bacterium UBA6910 | reverse complement strand
CCAATCGCGCCTACCAACAACAATGCGGGAATGAGGAGTCAGGGACCGGGATCCTGAATAGAACTGGTCTCCTGGCTCTTGTCATTTTCCGGGCTTGCATGCGGGAAAGGTGTCTGAGTGCCGGTCGTAAGTCTGCCTGACGGCTCGAAGAAGCGGTTCGAGGGGCCGGTGACGGTCGCCGAGGTGGCGGCCTCCATCGGTGCCGGGCTGGCGCGCGCCGCTCTCGCGGGCCGGGTCAACGGCAGGCTGGTGGATACCTCGTTTCCCATCGAGGCGGATGCCGAGGTCACCATCGTCACCGACAAGGATCCCGAAGGCGTNNCCGGTGATCGAGAACGGCTTCTACTACGATTTCTCCTTTAAGCGGCCGTTCGCCCCCGACGACCTGGCGGCCATCGAGAAGCGCATGCACGAAATCTCGAAGCGGGATCTGAAGGTCGAGCGCGAGGTCTGGGAGCGCTCGGAGGCCGTCAACTTCTTCAAGGACCAGGGCGAGCATTACAAGGCCCAGATCATCGAGGCGATTCCGGGAGAGGAATCCATTTCCCTCTACCGCCAGGACAACTTCACGGACCTTTGCCGGGGACCCCACGTTCCGTCCACCGGCAAGCTCAGGGTTTTCAAGCTCATGAAGCTGGCGGGCGCCTACTGGCGCGGGGATCCGCGCAACGAGATGCTGCAGCGGATCTATGGCACCGCCTGGGCGAAGAAGGACGAGCTTGACGATTATTTGCATCGGCTCGAGGAAGCGGAAAAGCGCGACCACCGCAAGCTGGGCAGGCAGCTGGACCTGTTCCACACCCAGGACGAGGCTCCCGGTATGGTGTTCTGGCACCCCAAGGGCTGGACCATGTGGCAGCAGATCGAGCAATACCTGCGGCGGGTCCTGGGGGAGAACGGCTACCTGGAGGTGCGCACCCCCCAGGTGATCGACCGGGCCCTGTGGGAACGCTCGGGCCACTGGGAGAACTTCCGCGAGAACATGTTTACCACCGAGTCGGAGAACCATGTTTTNNGGCGCGCTCCACGGCCTGATGCGGGTGCGCGCCTTCGTGCAGGACGATGCCCACATCTTCTGCGCCGAGGAGCAGATCGAGTCCGAGGTGATTGCCTTCATCGAGCTCCTGCAGAAGGTATACGCGGACTTCGGGTTCCGGGAAATCGGGGTCAAGCTCTCTACCCGCCCCCCCAAGCGGGTGGGCAGCGACGAGCAATGGGACAGGGCCGAGGCAGCGCTGGATACCGCGCTCAGGCACAAGGGGCTGGCATTCAAGGTGCAGCCCGGGGAGGGAGCCTTCTACGGCCCCAAGATCGAGTTCGACCTCAAGGATTCCATTGGCCGCGTCTGGCAGTGCGGCACCGTCCAGTTGGACTTTTCCATGCCGGCCCGGCTCGGCGCGGAATACGTGGCCGAGGACAACAGCCGCCGGACCCCGGTAATGCTGCACCGCGCCATCCTGGGGTCCATGGAGCGGTTCATCGGCATCCTGATCGAAAACTATGCGGGGGCTTTCCCCCTGTGGCTGGCACCGGACCAAGTGGTCGTGATGAACATCTCCGAGCACCAGCTGGAATACGCCGGGCGGGTGGCGGAAACGCTCCGGAGGGCCGGGTTCCGGACTGTCGCTGACTTGAGAAATGAGAAAATAAACTATAAAATTCGAGAACATAGTTTGCAGAAGCTGCCCTACCAGCTGATTGTCGGCGACAAGGAAGTGGCGGCACAAAAGGTGGCCGTGCGCACCCGCAAGGGCGAGGACCTCGGCCAGATGTCCCTGGAAGCTTTTGTGGAACGACTGCGGGGGGATCTGGCTGGCGTGGGTGGCGCGGCCTGATTTTTGACCAGCACGGGAGAAACAGCTCATCGCTCAGGAAAAGGAACCGCGCGTCAACGCGGAAATCACGGTGCCGGAAGTCCGGCTGATCGGAATCGACGGCGAGCAGATCGGCATCGTGGGCATCGAGTCCGCCAACAAGATGGCGGAAGATGCAGAAGTGGACCTGGTGGAGATCGCACCCTTGGCGAAACCGCCTGTGTGCCGGCTCATGGATTACGGGAAATTCAAGTACCGGGAGAGCAAGAAGCGGCACGAGGCGAAGCTCAAGCAGAAGCAAATCCAGGTCAAAGAAGTGAAGTTCCGGCCCCGGACCGATGACGCGGACTACAAGATCAAGGTCCGCAACTTGATCCGGTTCCTGAAGGAAGGCGACAAGACAAAAGTGACCCTGCGCTTTCGAGGGCGGGAGATGGCCCACCAGGAGCTCGGTGCGAAGCTTCTCGAGCGGGTGAAGGCGGACCTGGAAGCGGACGGTATCGTGGAGCAGTTTCCCAAGATGGAAGGGCGCCAGATGGTGATGGTGGTGGCGCCCAGGAAGAAGCTCGGCAAGGGAGAAAAACCCGAAAAGCCGGAGAAGGTTGCGAAGGCGCCAAAGGCTGAAAAGGCCGAGAAGCCCCAAAAGGTGGAGAAGGTGGCAAAGGTGGAAAAGGTGGAAAGGCCTGACCGCAAGGCTGCCGAGGCGCCGAAGACCGCGTCCTGAGCGCGGCGGCGAGTTTTGCGCCCGCGAGGGCGCCACAAGTGGTGTCCGGGTTGGAAAGCGTCCCGAAGAGGGGCCACCCGGCGCCAAGCTAAAACAGGAGTTGTAAATGCCGAAAGTAAAATCGAAGAGCGGCGCTCGCAAGCGCTTCAAGGCGACGGGCGGGGGCGGATTCAAGCGCACCCATTCGCACCTGCGCCACATCCTTACCAAGAAAGCGACGAAGCGCAAGCGCAAACTGCGCGGCACGACCAACGTGTCGACGACCGACCAGGGTCGGGTTCGCGCGATGCTTCCCTACGCTTAACGGAGAGCCGACATGCCCAGAGTCAAGCGTGGCGTGACGGCGCGTGCCCGTCACAAGAAAGTCCTGGCCCAGGCAAAAGGATTCCGGGGCCGCCGGAAAAACGTTTTCCGGGTTGCCCAGGAAGCGGTGATGAAGGCGGGCCAGTACGCCTACCGGGATCGCCGCCAGAAAAAACGCCAGTTTCGTGCCCTGTGGATCACCCGCATAAACGCGGCCGTCCGCGAGATGGGAATGACCTACAGCGCGTTCATGAACGGCCTCAGGAAAGCGTCGATCGATATCGACCGCAAAGTGCTCGCTGACCTCGCGGTGCATGACAAGGAGGCGTTCGCCAAGATCGCGAATCAGGCCAAGACCGGCTTGGGTGCCTGAAGGATCGCCCCGCGCCGGGGCCGGGTCCCCTAAAAACAGGGGTCGCGGGCGGGGCGGGGAGGCCTCAATATCCCGACGAGTGCACCGTGGATAACCTCGACGCCATCGTCAAGGAGGCGCTCGATCTCTTCGCCGGGATCGACGATCCCGACCAGCTCGAGCAGGCCAAGGCGCGTTTCCTTGGCAAAGAGGGCGCGCTGACGGGGCTGCTGAAGGGCTTGGGAAAGATCTCCGCCCCGGAGCGGCCCGCTGCGGGTGCCCGCATTAACCAGGCCAAGGAGTCGCTGGAATCCGCGTTGAGGGAACGTCGCGAGGCGATCCAGGCCAAGCGCCTGGAGGCACGCCTGGCGGAGGAGGCTCTTGACGTCACGCTTCCGGGCCGGGGCCTCGGCGTCGGCGGCCTGCATCCGGTCACGCGCACCCTGGAGCGCATCGAGGACCTGTTCCGCTCCATCGGCTTCGAAGTGGCGACCGGACCCGAGATCGAGACCGATTTCTTCAACTTCACCGCTCTCAACATCCCGGAAAATCACCCGGCCCGGGCGATGCACGACACTTTTTACGTGGATGGCGAGCACCTTCTGCGCACCCACACCTCGCCCGTGCAGGTGCATTACATGCTCAGACACGCGCCGCCGCTGCGGGTGATTGCGCCGGGGCGTGTGTTCCGCTGCGACTCCGACGTGACCCACACGCCCATGTTTCATCAGGTGGAGGGGCTGTGGGTGGACGAGCAGGTGAGCTTTGCCGGCCTGAAGGGCATCCTCACCGACTTCATGCAGGAGTTTTTCGAGCGAGACGACCTGCCGGTGCGGTTCCGCCCGTCCTTTTTCCCCTTCACCGAGCCTTCCGCAGAGATGGACATCGGTTGCGTACATTGCGGCGGCAGTGGCTGCCGGGTGTGTAGCCACACTGGATGGCTGGAGGTGCTCGGCTGCGGGATGGTGCACCCCAATGTTTTCCGGCACGTGAAGGTGGACAGCGAGCGTTTCCAGGGCTTCGCTTTTGGCCTGGGCGTGGAGCGCATGGCGATGCTGCGCTACGGAGTGAATGACATCCGGTTGTTCTTCGAAAACGACTTGAGATTTCTAAGACAGTTCAATTGAAAGTCCAAATCGTGGGTGACCCGGAGGCTCCGGGGGACCCCCGCGGCCTCCGCCTTGAGATCGTAAATTGAAATTCTCCGAACACTGGCTGCGCCAATTCGTCGATCCCCCGCTCACCAGCGAGGAGCTGGCGCACGTGCTTACCATGGGCGGGCTGGAGGTGGAAGCGCTGGAGCCCGCTGCGCCGGCGTTCACCAGGGTCGTCGTGGGGGAAGTGCTCTCCGTGGAGCCGCACCCCAACGCCGACCGCCTGACCTTATGCCAGGTGAACGCGGGATTGGTGGAGCCGCTGGCGATCGTGTGCGGCGCGCCCAACGTCCGGGCCGGCATGAGGGTTCCCTGCGCGCTCCCCGGCGCCGAGCTCCCGGGCGGGTTGCAGATCCGGCAAGCCAAGGTGCGGGGCGTGGAGTCCTTCGGCATGCTGTGTTCGGCCAAGGAGCTGGGGCTGGCGGAGGACGCGTCCGGGCTCTACGCGCTTGCCGCCGATGCGCCGGTGGGCGCGGAGGTTCGGGAGTATCTTGATCTCGACGACCGGATTTTCACTCTCAAGCTCACTCCCAACCGCGCGGACTGCCTGAGCGTGGCCGGGGTCGCCCGAGAGGTGGCCGCCATCACCGCCTCCAGCCTTGATCTCGAGGAGCCGCGACCGGCGCAGCCCGCGATCGCCGACGAGTTTCCGGTCCGGGTGATGGATTCGGGTGCCTGCCCCCTCTACTGCGGGCGGGTGGTGCGCGGCGTACGAATGAACGCGGCAACTCCCGAGTGGATGGTGCGGTGCCTGGAGCGCTCGGGGTTAAGGCCCATCAACGCCGTGGTGGACATCACCAACTTCGTGATGCTGGAGCTGGGCCAACCCCTGCATGCATTCGATCTGGGATTGCTCCGGGACGCCATCGAGGTTCGCTTCGCCCGCAGCGGCGAAAAATTGTTGCTGCTGAACGGCCAGACGGTGGATCTGCAGCCGGACATGCTCGTCATCGCGGATGCCTCGGGCCCTGTCGCGCTTGCCGGAATCATGGGCGGGCAAGGGAGCGCGGTGTCGGACGCCAGCGTCGATCTGTTTCTGGAGAGCGCCTTTTTTGACCCGTCGGTGATCGCCGGACGAGGAAGGCGGCTGGGTTTCGGCTCGGATTCTGCCCATCGCTTCGAGCGCGGCGTGGACTTCGGCGGCACCCGCAGCGCACTGGAGCGCGCCACCCAGCTCATCCTGGGTATTTGTGGGGGAGTGCCCGGTCCGGTGACGGAAGTGCGGGGCACCCTGCCGGCCCGGGCGCCGATTCTCCTCCGTCTGGAGCGCGCGCGAAGGCTCCTGGGACTCGAGTTGGACGATAGCGAGGTGCAAATGTTTTTGCGCCGGCTGCACTTCAGCTTCTGGGTGGAGCAGGGCGTGTTCCATGTGGCACCCCACTCCTACCGTTTCGATCTCGCCATCGAAGAGGACTTGATCGAGGAACTGGCGCGCCTGCGCGGATATGATCGAATCCCGGCGGTGCGCCCCCGGGGACCGGCCGTGATGCCTCGGGCGGGGGAGGGCCATCGTCCCGCGGCCCAATTGCGCCGGATGCTGGTGGCTCGGGATTACCAGGAGGTCATCAACTACGCCTTCGTGGATGCCCAATGGGAGGCGGATTTCGGTGGCAACGGCGAGCCGATCAGACTCAAGAATCCCATCGCCAGTCAGATGAGCGTGATGCGCTCGAACCTGATCGGGGGACTCGTCGGGCGGCTGCAGCACAACCTGGCCCACAAGCAGCCCCGGGTCCGCATGTTCGAGATCGGCTGCTGCTTCACCCGTGCCGGCGGCGGATTCGTCCAGACGGAGCGGCTGGCCGCGCTGGCCCAGGGGGATGCCCAGCCCGAGCAGTGGGGAACCGCGTCTAGGCCGGTGGATTTTTATGATTTGCGTGGCGACCTGGAAGCTTTGTTCTGGCCTGTGGTTCCCCGGTTCGATCCCGCTGCCCATCCCGCGTTGCATCCGGGGAAGTCTGCCCGGGTCCTGGTGGGCGGGCAGGCGGTCGGCTGGCTCGGAGAATTGCATCCCCGCTGGCTGCGGAGCTATGAACTGGCTGGTCCGGTTTTGGCCTTCGAGGTCGAGCTCGACGCCCTGGTGGGCCGACCGGTCCCCGCTTTTTCCGAGATCTCCCGCTTCCCTCCGGTGCGGCGCGACATAGCCTTGGTGGTGGACGAAGGGGTTCCGGCCCAGGCCCTTTGGGACGCGGCTCGGGCTGAAAAACCTCCTGTTGTGTCGGATATCACGCTCTTTGACGTTTACCGGGGCAAAGGCCTGGGCGATGGGAAAAAAAGTCTTGCATTCCGAGTGTTATTGCAAGATACTCAAAAAACACTCACCGACCCGGAAGTCGATGCGGCGGTGGTCCAGCTGGTTCAGGCATTGCAAGCCCGTTTTGGTGCAAGACTTCGTATTTAGGGAACAAAATGACGCTAACAAAGGCTGAACTGGCCGATTTGCTGTTCGAAAAGGTCGGTCTCAACAAGCGGGAGGCCAAAGACATGGTTGAGGCCTTCTTTGAGGAGATCCGAACCGCCCTGGAGAGTGGGGAAGGGGTCAAGCTTTCGGGGTTTGGTAATTTTCAGCTTCGGGACAAGCCTCAAAGGCCGGGGCGTAATCCCAAGACTGGCGAGGAGATTCCCATCACGGCGCGCCGCGTGGTGACTTTCCATGCCAGCCAGAAGCTCAAGGCACTGGTGGAAAAGAACTACAATGGCGGACAACGGCCAGCACAGCAACAGCCATCGGAGTGAGTTGCCGCCGATTCCTGCCAAGCGCTATTTCACGATTGGCGAGGTGAGCGAGCTCTGCGGGGTCAAGCCCCACGTGCTTCGCTACTGGGAGCAGGAGTTCAC
>DKBC01000340.1 GCA_002451065.1 Betaproteobacteria bacterium UBA6910 | reverse complement strand
AGCGCCAATCGTTGCAAGCGGCAGACGTCCTTCGCCGGCATCCCGGCGTCGGCCTGCTTGAGGATCGAAACGATCTGCGTCTCGCTAAATCGGGACTTCTTCATCTGAACCTCCTGGCGTTAAGATGCCAGTAAGTTCTACCTCCCGGGTGTCCGGCAAACGGGGAAGCTTACGAAGGTCCAGAAGACGGAAATAGAGCGCTCGCAGCTTTGGTGGAGAACGCCATTGCCTCCTGTAACTGGGACCAATTGGCTGTCGCAATGCATGCAGTTCAGGACAGCGCAGCTAGGGGACATAAAGGATGTCAAACATGGAACGGGCATATATCTCGTAGCCACCTAAAGGGGGACGTAGTACCTGCGCCCGAAGAAGTGGCAGAGGGAATCAGTAACAGCCGCCAGCTTCTCCAACGCTTTAGGAGTAAATGCCTATGCTCACAATAAGACTTGGGAGACTTGCCTTGATGTCTTGGGTTCTAATCACTGCGGTGCTGCTGGGTGTAACGCACGCGTTTGCCGGCTCCACAAATTTCGACGCGATATTCGCTGTTGGTCAAAACTGCACGCTTTCCAAGCCCCCAATAGAGTCTGGAGCAAACTCGAATCATGGCCAGTACTTCTTTGTGTTTCCGAGACGAGTAACAGAGGACTACACAGGCTGCCAAACCATGTGGTCAGAGGATGGTGCCAAGATAATGGTCCTGTACTTTGAGAACGGTCGTTTGCGCGCCAGTTTAGACAAGACCCCTGGCGAGAAAGACCTCCGGTGCGACTATCGCAATATCGAAGCAACTAAAGCTGAAGGGGATTGCCGTTTAGGTG
The DNA here is from genome assembly GCA_002451065.1 of Betaproteobacteria bacterium UBA6910. Taxonomy (GTDB): domain Bacteria; phylum Pseudomonadota; class Gammaproteobacteria; order Burkholderiales; family UBA6910; genus UBA6910. Next base: position 6,583 of record DKBC01000340.1, on the reverse strand, counting down.
TAGATCGACCGGTAATCGAAAGCTATCCGTTGTCAGACAAACCCGCTGCTCGTGAAAAGTTGGAAGCACTGCTAGCACGATGAGATGATTCTGCAGATACGAGTGGCCGTATATATCTACGACTGCGTACCCCAACATCTACAACTACTTCCGCGACTACGATCCGGGCACGGGGCGGTATGTGCAGAGTGATCCGCTCGGGCTCGCCGGCGGCATTAACACCTACGCCTATGTCCGTGAAATCCGTTACGGTGGACGGATCCCTCGGGCTTAGACGTCACCATTGCGCTATACCCTGCGTAATTGGGGACAGACCATGTTTTTGATCAAAGAAGCCAGGGTCGCATTTCTCCGAATACCTTTGACCGCACGGGATGCCAATCTCGCTCCCCGGCCAGGGACTTATCTCTCTCGCCCCGCCTCCTGCACCATCTTCTGCACCGGCGACAGCAGGTACTCGAGCACGGTGCGCGAGCCCAGGTTGATTTCCGCCGCCACCTGCATCCCCGCCGCAAGGCGCTGGGGCTTGCCATCCACCATCAGCGTCTGGGTCCTCGGGGCAACCACCGCGCGGTAGCTCAGGGTCGGCGGGTTAATCGCCGGCGCCTCCCGCGCTCCGCCGGACGCAGGCTCGCTGGCATCGGCGCCCACCCGGATCACTTCACCCTCGACCAGGCCGTATTTCTGGAACGGGTAGGCGGCGAGCTTGAGCTTCACGCCCTGGCCGGGATGCACGAAGCCCACGTCCTCGTTGCGCACCCAGACCTCGGCGTGCAGCGGCTCGTCCAGGGGCACCAGGGTCAGGAGCACCGTTCCCGGCTGCACCACGGTCCCGGCCGTGTGGGTCGAGAGATCCTTGACGACGCCGGCCGCGGGGGCCTTGAGCTCCAGCAGGATGTTGCGGTGCTGCTGCTTGGCCCACAGGCTCTCCAGCCGCTGGAATTCCGCCAGCGCCTCGGCGCGCTCGTTATGAAGCTGTTGACGGTAACCGGACTTGATCTGGGCGATGCGCCTCTCCGACTGCGCGATGGCCGCCTGGTGCGCCGCCACCGCGTGGCCCTGGGCCTCCAGTTCCTGCTCCTTCTCCATGCGCTCCTTCTGCTTCTCCAGCACCATGATCCTGCCGGCGAAGCCTTCCTTGCCCAGGGTCTCGAAGGCGGCCTCGCGCTCCCGGTAAAGGCCGAGGGACTGGCGGACCCTCTCCTGCAGCGCCCGGGCCGTTGACAGCTCCTGGCGGGCCCGCACGAGCGCCGCATGCTCCTGGGCGAGCGCGTCCTCGTGGGTCCGACGGTTCGCCGCCTGCTGGGCCTTCACCTGGGCCAGGTGCTCGAAGGGATCGCTGCCTTCACCCTTAAGCTCGACGCCAGCCAGCTCCGCGTCGATGCGCCGCAGCTGCAGCGAGCGGCGCGCCAGATCCGTCTGCAGTGCCCCGCTGTCGGCCCGGGCAAGCGCGGCGTCCATGCGCATCAGCACCTGCCCTGCGGACACAGCCTCGCCCTCCTTCACCAGTATTGCCTGGACGATCCCGGCCTCGGTGGGCTGCACGATCTTGAGGTGGGTCTGGGGGACCAGCTTGCCCGGCGCCACAGCGATGATGTCCAGTCGCCCAAACGCCGACCATGCGAGCAGGGCCCCGGAAAGAGCCAGCACGGCGTAGGCCACCAGCCTTGGGAGCGGCGCGGGAGGCTGCCGTTGGATGCGCAGGATGCCGGGCGCGAAGTCCAGCGCCTCTGCTTTCAGGCGCCTGATGCGGTCGAAGGTCGTGAATGTCGCCATGGCGCTACGACAACCTCAGAAGATCGTCCTGCAGCCCCGCCGGCGGAGCGAGTGCTTGGGCCTCGGCCCCGAACCGCGCGTCCGCGAGCACCGACTGCGCCGCGCCGATCGTGAGGCCGGCGAGACTGCCCCCCGCCGCGTAACGGGCCGCCAACCCGCCACCCAGCGCCTCGTTGCCCGACGACGCAAGGTGCGCGTCCAGCAGCGCGTCGGCGAGATTCCACTCGTTCAGGGGCCCGCGCGGATGCGGTGCCGCGTCGAGTCTCGCGACGGCCTTGGCGAAATCGAAGGTTTCCACCGACTCGCCGATAAGCTGGAGCCGCGAGACCGGTGGCTGGGCCGCTGCGTACCAGTCCTTGAGAACAAGCCTGTCGCCCCCGGAATCGGCGTGCAGGAAGCTGCGGAACCAGTTGCGCCATAGCGGCTGGCGCTCCTGAGTGCCTTTCACCGTCAACTCCAGGTCATTGCCCCGCCGCCGAAGCTTGAGGGAGCCGGGTTCGACCCCGGACAGGGAGAGCGTTGCCGGCCCGTCGTTCTCGAAACGCAGGGTATCCCACCCGTCACCGGCTCTGAACGCGATCACGTCCCCGATTCCCACGTGCAGCGTGTCGTTGCCCTTGCCGCCGGCGATGAAGTCCGCGCCGGCGCCGCCCGCCAGCGTGTCGTTGCCCCTGCCGCCGAGGAGCAGGTCGTTGCCTTCCCCGCCCCGCAGGAAGTCTCCGGCGTCGCCGCCATCCAGCACGTCACGCCCTGCGCCGCCGTCCAGCAAGTCCGCATGCCAGCCGCCTTCCAGGAAATCCGACCCGCCGCCGCCATATAGCCGATCATTCCCGGCGAGCCCCGACAGGTGGTCGCGCCCGTCGCCGCCGTTGAGCGCGTCGTGCCACCAACCGCCCCGCAGCTCGCGCACCGGCGCAGCCGCGACGTGTAACGCAAAGACGTCGCTTGCGCTGGCGCCCGCCCGGTCGGTGGCTGTCACCCGCAACTCATAAACTTGCAGCGGATCGTCCGCGGTGCCGCTGAAGCGTCGAGTGACCGGATCAAAGCTCAACCAAGCAGGCAGCGCCGAGCCGTCGGCGAGCGAGGCCGAATAAATCAACTCATCCCAGGAGTCTGGGTCGAAGAACGTGGTCTCCGGGATGGTATAGGTAAACGGCGCGTCCGCTGTAACGCTCACGCTCCCGATCGGCTTCGCGACGGTCGGCGGATCGTTCAACCGGTTCAGTAGCGTCGCTTCATCCCACACCGTGCCGTCGGTGAATTCGGTGGCTTCGATGCCCGATGCCCCGATTATGGAGACGGTGTCGCCACTGTCCACGAGCGTGATATTCAGGTCCGCCTCGGAGCGGGTCACCACTACCGCCCCCGGCAAGGCATCCAGCAGCAAGCGGTCGGTGCCCCCGGATTCCAGCTCTTGAATCCGGTCCTGGCCCGCTCCCGGGCCGAAGCGGTAGGTGTCATTGCCCGCGCCGCCCGACAGCAAGTCGTCCCCGATACCGCCGTCCAGCACGTCGTCCCCCTCGCCGCCCTCGAGGATATCGTCGCCGCCAAGACCCAGCATGCGGTCGTTGAGCGCAGTGCCGACCAGGGTGTCCGCGCCCCCGGTGCCCTCGATGTCAAAGCCCCGGGCCAGCAGTTGCCCGTAGGAAAGCACCGTGCCGTCGGCGAACCGGAACTCGTCCACCGCGTGCGGCCCGAACGGATCGACGGGGTCGAAAGGGTCGAGGTGGATCGCATCGCCGCGGCTCCCGACCCGCAGGAGCAGGGAGCCCACCCCCAGCGATAGCATCTCCGGCGTGATACCGGCGCCGAATACCACCGCGTTCGGTTCCGCCGTGCTCGCCGAGTCAATGATGCTGTCCACGCCGTCGCCAAGGTTGAAGAGGTAGGTGTCGCTCCCCGCGCCTCCCGCCAGCGTGTCGTTACCGGGACCTCCGGCCAGGGTGTCCGCCAGAGCGGTACCCGTTAGACTGTCGGCGCCGGCGGTGCCGGCGATCACCGCGGGCGGGCGGTCTGCGACGGGTTGCGCCGCGACACCGAAATCGGAACTCGCCAGCAGCTCGCGGATCGCTTCCGCCGGCAGCGCTTCCGTGGAACCTGTGGTCGCGTAGGCATAGGCGATCGCCCCGCCCAGCGCCCTATCGGCGACCTCGTTCACCAGTTGCCCCGCGAGATCCGCCGCCTGTCTCCAGTGGGCCTGCCAGGGATCCGCACCATTCAATCCGCCCAGGGGGGCCAGCGCCGCCGAGAGATCGTAGGTCCGCACCGTGGCACCGATCTCCTGCAGCAGGATCGCTGCTCCGGTTCGATCCCAGTACCCGGACAAGCGGATGGAATCATCTCCGCCAAACTCGAGCACCAGGTCATAGCCTTCGCGCGCGAGCGTCATCTCTTGGACGCCCAGGCCCCCGCCCAGGGAAATGGCGAATGGCTCGCCAGCGCCACTCCACAGGTCCACCGTGTCCCGTCCGTCACCGGCACTGAACGCCAGGATCGCGTTGGGACCGCCCAGCACAATCCGGTCGCTCCCGGTTCCCCCCGCCACCAGGCTGGCGCCGCCGGCGTGGATCTGGTCGTCCTCGGCACCGCCCTCCAGCACGTTTCGGCCCTCGGTGTCGCCTAGCCAGTCGCCGCCGGCGCCGCCGCGCAGCACGTCGTTGCCCAATCCGCCCGCAAGGGAATCGCGTCCGCCTCCACCGGTCAATTCGTCATTTCCTGCCGCACCCCAGATCGTTTCGTTCGCGTCTGTTCCTTCGATGACGTTGTCGAGATTCTGGGGATCGAAGGTCGTAGGGGGCGGCGCCAACGCGATCATCTCCCCCAGGGCGACGGAATCGCCATCGGCCAGCATGAAATTCTCGATTCCCGTCCCCAGTAGGTCGTCGGAGTGGGGGATGAGAACGTCAACGCTCCCGGTGCCCCAGGAAACCCGCAACGCGGCGTACGGCGTGATGACACCGCTGCTCAGGGTTTCCGTCCACGAGAGGCTCAGCCCTTCGAGAGTGACACCTACTGGAAGTTGTATCGTGTCCCGCTCAATCAGCCCCGCCTCATAGAGGGGCGCCATGGCTGCGTAATCGTTGGCGGCAACGGCCGGCGCAAGAGTATCGAGTGGCTCGATGTACCGTATCGTTCCGCCTGCGGCCTGAAAGGCATCGAGGCTTAAACCCCGGCCTTCAAGCACCGCGATACCCCCTTCGATCGTGGCAAAGTAGCCCCCGAAAATCTCGGCGGCGTAGAAGTTGTACCTGTCTCCGAACTCCAACCGCTGTTCCCAATCAGAAATGCCTTGCCGCTGGTAGTACCACGCCTGGTACCCGCTTTGGTCAATTCCTCCGGTGTCGAGCACGGCGTCGTTCCCGGCCTCGCCAGCGCAGTAGACGTACCGATCGGCGCCACCGCGTCCATCGAGCGCGTCGTTCCCGGCTCCTCCCGAGAGGACATCGTCCCCGTCGCTTCCGAACACCCGGTCATCTCCCTCGTTGCCGTAGAGAAACGATCCGAGAATCCCTCCCGCGCGCCCGCTGGACAGGGTATAGGGGCCGTCGGTCCAGCCCGTCGCGTCGATGATGTCGTTTCCGGATCCGGCATCTACGATGCCGTTTCCCGCGACCGCAATCGTGTCATCGAGCGCGCTTGCGAAAAGCTCCTCCACGGTCACGCTTTCCCGATATTCATAGGTCTCTCGCACGACGACTGTCGCTGGCGGTATCAGGGATGCCTCGCGTGAATGACTCGCGAGCAGGAAGCTGTAGTCGGTTCCGGTTTGCACCTCCGCCGCTTCCGCGCTTCGGGGAGAGATCAGGAAACTGTTGACAGTATGGTTCGTGACCGAATAGTCGCCACTGGCGTAGCCGGTCACGAGATCGAAAGTCCCGGCGCCGCTTCGCTGGAAGCCGGAGGAAAGGACCGCGGCTTGGTAGGCCGTGGTCAGCTCCGCCTTAAACGCCTCCCGCGCCGCGTCGGCGCTGGTGGGCGCCACTGTCACCGGTTCCCATCCTATAAAGTCCTCTACTGCCAGGGGGCCTCCTTCAGCGGCCTCCACCCGCCAGGCCTGGGGAGCCAGGAAAAAGTCGCGAATCAACACCCCTTCGCCGCTATGGCGAAGTCGCAACCTGAGGTCGTCCCCTTCGCGGGTACCCACCAACTCGTCGAATCCCATTCCGCCCTGCAGGCGCAGCACGTTGCCTTCGGCCCCGGAGTCCTCGATGACGTCGTTTTCCATGCCCCAGTCCAGGATGTAGGTGTCTGACCCCGCGCCGCCTACCAGGACGTCCTCGCCTAAGCCCCCCTCCAGCACGTCGTCACCCGCGCCGCCAAAGATCTGGTCGTTGCCCGGACCCCCCTCGAGGTAATCGTTTCGATCCCCCCCCACAACGATGTCATCACCCGCCCCGCCCAGGAGCCGATCCTCGCCGTCGCCTCCGTCGAGAAAATCGTTCCCTGCCTCCCCGAGCAGCACGTCGCTGCCGTCGCCTCCCGCCAGATGATCGTCGCCGCCGAATCCCCGCAGATAATCGTCACCCTCTCCGCCATCGAGATAATCGTTGCCGTGCAGGGCTTCGCGCACATGACTCCCGTCACCGAGAAGCACATCGTTACCGGCGCCGCCGAACAGCGTGTCGCCGCCTTCCTCACCCACGAGTTCGTCATTCCCGTCGCCGCCGTCCAAGTAATCGTCACCCGGGAACTGAACCGGCAGGCCATCGCCGTGGAGCCGCCCGGCACTCTCTCCGTAGAGGCGGTCATTGCCGGGTCCGCCGAGCAAGGTGTCGGCTCCGTCGTCTCCACGCATGACGTCGTCGCC
>DKBC01000013.1 GCA_002451065.1 Betaproteobacteria bacterium UBA6910 | reverse complement strand
GGTGTAGACGTCCATCTGGCGCTGGGTGCCGGCCTTGACGGTCCAGATCTCCTCGCCGCTCTCGGACTTGTGCATGAGCACGCCGGGGCGCGGATGATCGTGGTAGATCCACTTGCCGTAATTCTTCTTCATCACCGGGTGCATGAACGGCATGGGATCCGGCGCACCGCTCTCGATGGGATGTCTCAGTTCTGCCATGGGTTATCTCCTGTGTTCCGTGTCTCGCGGTACCCGCCTCAGGCGGCCGCCGATTTCTGGGCCTTGACCTTCGCCACCTCCTCGTCCCAGCCGTCGGTGCGGACGTAGGGGTTGGAGCGCGGCTCCAGGACCATGTTGGCATCCACCGGCAGGCCGACGCCTTCCAGGAAGTTCACCAGGCCGATGCGGTCGATCATCTCCCCGGTGCGCTCATGCTCCAGGGCGTTCTCGGCGAAGAAATCGAGGACGTTGCGCGCCAGCTCGTTGAGCTTCTCGAAGTCCTCGTCGGACTCCATCTTCATGAACGGGACGACCACCGTGCCCATGGTGGCGCCGATCTTGAGCACGCCCTTGCCGCCCACCAGGATCGAGATGCCCCGGTCCTTGCCCGGAAGCAGCCCGCCGCGGATCACGTTCAGGCAATGCACGCAGCGCACGCAGTCCTTGTTGTCGATCACCAGCCGCAGCTCGTCGTCCAGCTCCGCCACGGAGACGTGGGGCGCGGACTTGACCTCGGATTTCTTCATGACCTGGATGGCCTTGGTCGGGCAGCGGGCGATGACGTCGTTCACCAGGTCGGTCATGCCGTGCTCGGCGTAGTACTTGCGGGCGTAGCCGTTGTTGATCTGCATGTTGTCGCGCCAGGTTCCGATCACGGCGAAGTCCGAGCGCTGGATGGCGTTCACGCAGTCGTTGCCGCAGCCGGAGAACTTGAACTTGAACTTGTAGGGCAGCGCCGGCCGGTGCATGTCGTCCAGGTTGGCGTTGATGACGCTGGTCAGGGCCTTGGCCTCGTTGTAGCAGGAGAGCTCGCAGCGGGCGGCGCCGACACAGGACATGGAGGTGCGCAGGGCGGGACCCGCGCCGCCCAGGTCGAAGCCCATCTCGTTGAGGGCGTCGAACGCGGGTTGCACGTTGTCGGTGGTGCAGCCCTGGAACATGATGTCGCCCGACTGGCCGTGGAAGGCGATGAGTCCGGAGCCGTACTTCTCCCAGACGTCGCACATCTTGCGCAGGGTGGCGGTGTCGTAGTGCATGCCGGCCGGCGGCTGCACCCGCAGGGTGTGGAATTCGGCCGCTTCCGGAAACAGGGGCTTCTCGTTTTCATCCTTGAGTTCGGTAAAGCGCGGAATCACGCCGCCGCCGTAACCGAACACCCCCACCGTGCCGCCCTTCCAGTAGCCCTTGCGGGTGCGATAGGAGGTCTCTAGTTGTCCCAGCAGATCAACAACGTAGCTCTTGTCCTTGGCCAGGCGCTTGAGGCCGGTGACGAAGCTCGGCCAAGGGCCGCTTTCCAGTTGATCCAGAAGGGGGGTGTCATACATCTTCTTGGCCATCGGGGAGTCCTCCTAGAGTGGGCTATTTCACAAACAAGGCGGCATGTTACTAAGGGTGCGCCGCAACAAAGAATCATCCCCACGGGGTTCCGGGACCCCCCTGATGGGGGGGAAGGTACTACCCATTCGGGTAGGTACCCCTTCTTCCCGTCGGTAAGTGTCCTTTCTTCCAGTTGATCCGTTCCGGCGGCGCGGCGTAATCTTGCACCCTTTGCGAAACGGGCGGGTCCATGCAAAAAGTTGCTTCCCTGGAGCGTTTCACGGTTCCCCTGGGGGGGCAGGAGGTGGAACTGCAGCAGGTCGACTTTGAAACCGGGGGAATGAGCTTCCTGCGGATCCGGATCCGGGAGGGCAAGCGCTTCACCATCTTCGACATCGACCCCGCAACCGCCAAGGCCTGGGGGGAGGCCATGGAGGCCTGGGCCCGGGCGCAATTGCCAAGGCCCGGTGACGAATGAGGGGAAAGAGGCGAAGATGCTCGACCTTCTGTTCGAGGTCGAGGGGAGTGCTCTGCCTGCCGATTACGCCTATGCGCTGTCCCGGGCGGTGGTCGCGATCCTGCCGTGGCTGGAAGACGAACCCTGGGCCGGCATTCACCCGTTAAAGGGGGCGTACACGGATCGGGGAACGATACTGGTGTCCCGGCGCAGCCGGCTTGCGCTGCGCGTGCCCCGGGGACGGGTGGCGCAAGCGGCGGCGCTTGCGGGACGCTCGCTGGATATTTCCGGGCACAGCCTGCGCATCGGCGCGGGCCGGACCCGGGAGCTGACCTCGTTCGCGACGCTGTACTCGCGTTTCGTGGACACCGGCAGCGCGGACGAGGCCCGCTTCGTGGAGGACGTGGCCGCCCTGTTGCAGGAGTTGGCAACGCAGAGCAAGTTCCTTTGCGGGCAGCGCCGCCGGGGGCACGCCGCGGAGGGAGAAATTGCCGGCTACAGCGTGATGCTGCACGAGGTGCCGCGGGAGCAATCGGTTTATCTACAGGAGCGGGGGCTGGGACGCCACCGGCTCCTGGGCTGCGGGATCCTGATCCCGCACAAGTCGATCCGGGCGGTCCGGATCGAAGACTGACCTTCCGGGTCCGGGAATCGGATCCGGGCATCGCAACTCATGGTTGGAGGAGAACGAACGAATGGGATACACGCTCAATGGTGAGGAACTGGAGGCCGACGAGGAAGGCTTTCTCACCGAGGCCAATTTCAGCGACGAGATCGTTCCGGTGATCGCCGAGGCGGAGGGCATCAAGCTGACCGACGACCACTGGCTGGTCATCAATTACCTGCGGGAAAAGTTCAGGGAGGACGGCCACACCCCGAACTTCCGGGCCATGTGCAAGGACTTCGACGACGAGCACCCGGGCAAGGATTGGAAGAAGTATCTCTACGAGCTGTTCCCCATGCAGCCCGCCCGTCAGGCGGTGCGGGTGGCAGGGCTCACCAAGCCCTTCGGCAAGGGCGGCTACTGAGCAGCAGAAGATTGACAGGATCACACGGAGATTGCCATGACCACGCAGGTGCAAGCCAACATCACCCTCGACATGAAGGGCACCAGCTGCCCCGGACCCATTCTTGGCGCCAAGAGGCTGGTTGACGAGATGGAGGCGGGACAGATCCTGCTGCTGATCTCCGACTGCCCGGGGACCCATGACGACGTCTTCTCCTGGACCAAGTACACCGACGTGGAGGTGGTCAAGACCGAGAAGATGTCCGCCGGCGGTACTGGCTATTACATCCGCAAGGGCAAGACCAAGCACCTAGCGCCGAACGCGGTGCTCGACATCCGGGGCGTTCATTGCCCCGGGCCCATCGTGGAAGCCAAGAAGCTGCTCAACGGCATGGGCAAGGGAGAGATCCTGGAGCTTTGGAGCAACTGCCCGGGCATCCGGGCGGACATCGACGGCTGGATCAAGGCCACGGCCTTCGAACTGGTGGACACCCGCGAAAGCGCACCCGGCGAATACCAGTTCTATATCCGAAAAACGAAGTGACGCGGAAATACACGACCCTGGTTCAGACGGCGGAACTGGCGGAGCGCCTGGGCGACCCCGATTGGCTGGTGGTGGACTGCCGCTTCACCCTCAGCGATCCCGAGGCGGGGCTGAACGCCTACCGGCGTTCGCGCATACCGGGTGCCCGCTACCTTCACCTGGAAGACGATCTTTCGGGGCCGCGCACCGAATTCTCCGGACGCCATCCCCTGCCGGACCCGGANNGCATTTTGCCGCACCCTGGCGCTGGCCGGCATGGGGCGCGACCTCCAGGTAGTGGCTTATGACGACAGCTTCGGCTCCATCGCGGCGCGCCTTTGGTGGATGCTGCGCTGGCTCGGCCACGAGACCGTGGCGCTGCTCGATGGCGGATTTCAGAAATGGCAGCGGGAGAAGCGCGAATTGGAGTCGGTCCATCCCGGGACTCATGGCCACGGGGATCTGCGCGCCCGGCCTGCCCGGTCCCACTGGCTGTCCGCCAGCGAGGTCGAGGGCGTCCTCAGGCGCGGGGACTTCCGCCTGGTGGACGCCCGGGCGCCCGAGCGCTTCACGGGCGAGATGGAGCCCTTCGATCCCGTCCCGGGCCACATCCCGGGCGCCGTGAACCGACCCTGGGAGGACAACGTGGACGTGGACGGCACCCTGCTCTCGCCCGACGAACTCAGGCAGGAGTTTGCTCCGCTGCTCGGCGATATCCCGCCGCAGCGCGTCATCCACGTCTGCGGCTCCGGGGTCACCGCCTGCCTCAATCTGCTCGCCATGGAAGTGGCGGACCTCAAGGGCTCGCGCCTGTATCCGGGGTCCTGGAGCGAGTGGATTACGGACCCCAGACACCCGGTCGCGCTGGGAGAGGCCGCATGAGGATCAAGACCGTCTGGTTCAAGCAGGCCGGCGCCCAGCGCCCGGCCGAAGAAATGGCGACCGTGCTTGCCTCCACCATCTGGAAGCTGGCGGACAAGGCCGTCACCGGTCTTTCGAAGTCCGACTACGACATCATCACACCGGAGCGCGGTTTCCGCATCCTGGGAGAGGTCATGGCGTTCCAGGTCCACCTGGCCGACCGGCTGCTCCACGGGCGGGTTGACGACGCCCAGCGGGCGGGCATGATCCGCGGCCTCGGGAAACGCCTGGCGGAGGTGATGGAGACCAATATCCGCGAGGTGGTGGGCGACGACGGCTTCGACTACCAGTCCAATTTCATGGACATGCTCAATCGTCGTGGCGACGATTACGCGACCTTCCAGTTTCCCGGGGGCGAGCCCTCGTACCCGGCCCTGCGTTACCTGGGCAACATGATCCGCGAGGTGATGACCGAGGCCGACCAGCCCTGGGTCGTGGACCAGATCATTTCCATCGAGTGCCCGGAGATCATCGAGACAGTGAAACGCGCGGTCAACGGGTTGATCAGTCCCGAGCCTCCCAAGCCGCGGCGCGCCGCTCCCGGCGATTGACGCCATGCAGCTGGCCCCCATCGACCCCGCAGCAGGCGATCCATTCGATCTCGCGGATGACGCCGCCTACGGGCGCTGGCGGGACGCCAAGCTGGCAGGTTATCCCCGGCGCACGGAAGAGCTCGTGGTCGATGTCGAAGACCCGCGGCGATTGACCGAGGAAGAGCATGGCGCCCTGCTCGACCGGTTGCGCCGCGCCAACATGGCCATTTACGCAAGCCGCGCCGGCGCCAGTCCCGACAAGGACATCCCGCGCCTGCTGGCCACGCGATTCGGGCTCGAGCACCTGGACTACAACATGCTGGCCGACGACGACGGCATCACGCCCCTGGCCGTCGCGGGAGAGGGAGAACGCAAGAGCTTCATTCCCTATTCCAACCGGCCCCTGCGCTGGCACACCGACGGCTACTACAACGCCCCCGACCGCCCGATTCGGGCGGTGCTCCTGCACTGCGTGAGGCCCGCCGCGGAAGGCGGCGTCAACGGCCTGGTCGATCACGAGATGGCCTACATCTGGCTCCGGGACCGCAACCCGGAGTGGATTCGCGCCCTGATGGCGCCCCGGGTCATGACCATTCCCCCGCGGCTGGACGAGGAAGGGGTCGCGCGCTCGCGCCAGAGCGGACCGGTGTTTTGGGTGGACCCGCAAACCCAAAGGCTGCACATGCGCTACACGGCGCGCACCCACTCCATCGAGTGGACCACGGATTCCGAGACGCGGTCCGCCGTGTTGGCCCTTTCGGAATTTCTGGCCGGCGACTCCGCCTGGATCTTCCATGGACGCCTCGAATCCGGCATGGGAATCCTGTCGAACAACGTGCTCCACGACCGCACGGCGTTCGCGGATCAGCCGGAGCGCAATCGCCTGCTCTACCGCGCCCGCTATTACGACCGCATCGCGGGCACCTGATCCGGGTCCGTAGGTTAAAATTCCGCACTCGCGCCCCGGTAGCTCAGTGGATAGAGCAGCCCCCTCCTAAGGGGCAGGTCGGACGTTCGATTCGTCTCCGGGGCGCCAAGTAAACAGCCGGGTTAATGATGCGATGGGGGCTCCTGTACAGCATTGGTCTCCTCCGGCGAGAGCAGGGTCCCATGTTCTGACCTTCAGGGTGCGTGATCACCCTCTTTTGCCTGACGGCTGCGAGCCAAGACACGACTCCATGATCCCGACGCGACCGCGTCCCGCGGCGACAGCCCTGTACCGGTCCGGCTTCCTCGTTCGATCAGCCGCTGCGCTGGATTTCTCGACTGCGGGTCAAGGGGGACCTTGGAGAACCGCATTGTCGGCATCGAAGACGCCGTAACCCTAGCGCTGCTCGCTTGCGGCAACATACGGCACAAGATCCGTCTCCAAGCCTTCGACGCTGCCGAGCTGGGGCAGGTCAGCGAGATGTGCAGGCCCTCGCTATGTGGATGCGGCCAGCGGCTGCAAATGGCATACTCTCCCTCCATCCCGGCAGGTTCCCAGCCGGTGTAAGCCGGTGTGCCAGCAGCAGATTCGTTTACGTTGTCTTTGTTACCTGGTGTTGTCGCCCAAAGGACCGACCGCGCGTGATCGACGTCGAACAAGACCTTCCGCGTGACCCCGACCGGGGTCGACGCGAACTGAAGGAAGCGGTCCTGCGGAGAGTACCGCACCCTACCCCGCCTGCCGATTTCCTGGCGCATGAGGCCACCGCTCCGGCGCCTCGTGCCGCTGCTGCCGGATTGGCGCGGGGATCCGACCCGGCTCCCGCGCAGCTCGGAAGGGTTTGCCGATGAGACTCGCATTCATATTGTTGGCGGTCGCGGCAAGCTCCGTTCTCGCCGCCTGCGGTCCGACCGAACCGGTGCGGGTGGGATTCCTCGCCGGCCTCTCCGGTCGCATTGCCGACCTGGGTGAAGCGGCCCGCAACGGGGTCCTGCTCGCTATCGAGCAGCGAAACCGAGCCGGCGGTATCCACGGCCGCCCGATCGAACTGGTCATCCGTGACGACAAAGAGACGGCCGAATCCGCCGCCAGGGGAGCCGCCGAACTGGCTGCGTCCGGCGTGGCGGCGATCGTCGGCCCCATCACCAGTTCCATGGCGGAGGCGGCTCTTCCAGTCATCAATGAGGCCGAGGTCGTAATGGTTTCACCCACGGTGACAGCCATGCAGCTTGTCGGCCAGGACGATTACCTGTTTCGGATCAACGCAACCACCCGGGACTACGCCCGAATGTACGCCGATTTCCACTACCACCGTACGGGCCTGCGGCGCGTCGCGATCGCGATGGACGTGCGCAACCGGGCATTCACCCAGAGCTGGCTGGACGAGTTCCTACCTGCCTTCAATGCCCTGGGGGGCGAGGTCACCGTGGTGGTTCCTTTCGAGTCCTCCGTCAACGTGGCATTCGCCGACGTCACGGAGGGACTCCTGAAAGCGCGCCCGGATGGGCTGCTGTTCATCGCCGGGACCGTGGATGTGGCCCGGCTCGCCCAGCAGGCGAGGCGACTGTCCCCCGCGCTGCCCTTGATCGCCGTCGAGTGGGCCGCGTCCGACAAGCTCCACGAGCTGGGGGGCGCGGCCGTGGAAGGACTGCACGTCGTCGAGTCCTACGACAGGACCGACAGTTCTCCTCGCTACGCCGCGTTCCTGGCTGCATACCGCGAGCGTTTCGGACTGGAGCCAGGCTACACAAGTGTGAACGCGTACGACGCAGCCACCGTGATACTCGACTCCCTCGCCAGACGCGGAGCGGGCCAAAGCCTCAAGGAGGCCCTCTTGGCACTCGGTCCTTTCGAAGGTTTGCAGCAGACGATCAGCTTCGACCGCTTCGGCGACACCTCGCGTAAGGGGTACTTCATGACCATGCGCGAGGGACGGCTGGTGCCGGCCCAATGATCCGTCCCAGCGAGTGGCGGCTGCGCACCGCGCTGGTGGTGCTGCTTGCACTCTCCACCGCTGCGACGCTGGTGACGCTGGTGATCGTCGGCGGCGGACTGTTCCTGTGGCAGCTTCCCCAGCTTCAGCGGGAAAGCATGAGCCAAGCGCAGCGCGAAGCCCAGCAGTTGGCCGCGCGCATGGAGTTGCTGCTGGGCAATTTGCAGCACCGGTTGCAGCAAACGGGCGCAACGGTTGCTCGCCTCCCCGGAGATCCCGATGAGGGCCTTCTCGACCTGCTCACGGCCGAGGAGAACGAAGCCTTCGAGGCCGCCTACGTTGCGGATCCCAGCGGAGTCGTCGTATTGGCCAGTGTCAGCTCGCAATCGGGGGCGAATCGCGCCGAACTGCTGGGCACCGACCTGTCCGCGAACCGGCTGTATCGGCTTGCACTGGAGCACAATTCCCCCGTTTGGAGCGGCAAGTTCCTGTCCGCGCTGTCGGGTAACGTCACCGTCGGAGCTGCCGTACCGGCGGGCGGCCGGGTACTGATCGGCGAACTGCCGCTCGATCACCTCTTGAACACCCTTCGCTTGGCCACCAAGGACCCACGGCTCTTAATCTGGGTCATCGACAGCCGTGGCGAACTGGTGGCCGAAACCGGTTTCGGTCCCAAGCTGGGACCGACAAATGTGCTCGGCCTGGATATGGTTCAGGCTGCGCTCCGGGGGGGTCCGCTCCCGCACATCGTCACCATCCGCAACAGTGAATTCCATCCAGCCGTCGCCCGCTCAGGCTTGGTCGACTGGCACTTCCTGGTGCTCCTGCCGGCAGGGCTGAACAACCCCGATATCCGGTCGACCGCGGCACTGGTGGTCGCGGCCTTGTTAAGCTCCCTTCTAATCGGCACCCTGCTTGCGCCCTTCGTCGCCGGCTGGATTGCGCGGCCGCTGCGCGCCTTCACCGACCGGGCCCGACAGGTAGCGGCTGGCATGCCGTCTGGAGACTGGCCGCGCGGACGGGTCTCCGAACTGAACGCCTTGGCCGTCGACCTGGAGACGATGGCAAAGCATTTGCAGGAGCGGAGGGATCAATTCTCCGCCATATTCAACGCCTCCCCGTTGCCCATGGCGGTGGCGGAGGCTGCAGGCGATAGCGTGCTGATCGATGTAAACGAAGCCTGGATCCGCCAGTTCCGGCGCAACCGCGAGGAGACCGTCGGTCGCTCCCTCCCGCAACTGCTGTGGGTGAATCAATCGGACTTCCCTGACGCGGCGCGCACGGCATTGCATGATCACGGCCGATCCGAGGTCTTACTCCATGACGCGGAACAGCGCCTGTTGCTGTGCGCGATTTCCGCGCGCCATGTGGTAATCGGTGGCGAGACCTTCGCCATCTGGGTCATCGAGGACATCAGCGCGCGCAAGCGAGCCGAAGAGCTGATCAAGGCGAATAATGAATTGCTGGAAGGCGTCACACGGCTGCAGAGGGAGTTCCTCGTCGAAGCCGATCCACGCCAGGCGTTCGACCGGATTCTGAACCACTTGTTGGAAACGACGTCGAGTGAATACGGTTTTATCGGAGAAATTCTTCAGCAACCCGATGGACAACCGTATCTCAAGACCCACGCCATCACAAATATTGCGTGGAACGATGAAACCAGGAGTTTTTACGAGGAGAACGCACCCGCCGGTCTCGAGTTCCGCAATTTGAATACCCTGTTCGGCGCGGCCATGACCACATGCAAGCCCGTGGTCGCCAACGATCCCGCCCATGATCCGCGCCGCGGTGGGCTGCCCTTGGGGCACCCTCCGCTGCGGGCCTTTCTGGGCGTGCCGTTATTGCATGGCGAGGAGCTGATCGGAATGGTTGGACTCGCGAACCGTCCCGCGGGCTACGATGAGGAGCTCGTCCGGACCCTTTCCCCGATCCTGGCCACGTGCTCGAGCCTGGTGCTCGCCTACACACTGGAGCGCGAGCGTAAAGACTCCGAAGAAGCTCTCCGCAGGAGCGAGGCCCGTCTCGCGGAAGCTCAACGGGTCGCGCAACTGGGCAGCTGGGAACTGGACCTCGTGAAAGACCAGGTCGTCTGGTCCGAAGAAGGATACCGGTTGCTCGATATTGGACCGGGAGACGCCCCGCCCACCCAGGAACACTTGATGGGTCGCGTTCGCGCCGAGGACAAGGAGGCGCTGCGCGAGAGCATAGCGCACGCCATTCGCTCCAATACCCCGCTGGAGCACGAGTTTCGCATCGTCCGCTCCGACGGCAGTGTGCGCTGGGTGCATTCGCGCGGCCGGGCCTCCTATGACGCTACCGGCAGGCCGATTCGTTTTGTGGGCACCACTCAGGACATCACCGCGCGGAAGGAGGCGGAACTGGCACTGAGCGAAAGCCGCGAGCGGCTCGATAGCATCCTTGGTTCGCTGGACGACGTCGTCTGGTCCTCGACGCCCGACGGCTCCCAGGTGCTGTACATGAATCCGGCCGCAGAAAGAATCTACGGGCGGCCAGTCGCGGACTTCCTTGCCCGGAAGAATCTCTTGCAGGAGACCGTGCACCCGGAAGACGCCGCCGCGCTCGCCGCGGCAAGGGAAGACCTCTCGCGAACGGGAGAACTTGCGTTGGAGCATCGGATCGTGCGTCCGGACGGCACGGTGCGTTGGCTTCGTGAACGCGCTCACCTGGTGACTGACGCTGCAGGCCAGCCGCTGCGCCTCGACGGCATCAGCACCGACATCACCGACCGCAAGCGTGCGTACGAGAGGATTCAAAGCGCGCTGGCCGAAAAGGAGGTGCTGCTCAAGGAAATCTACCATCGCGTAAAGAACAACCTGCAGGTAGTATCGAGCCTCCTTAATCTCCAGAGCCGGAGGTTGACCGATGGGGAGACAAAGCGGCTTCTGGATGAGAGCGCCAACCGGGTGAAGTCGATGGCGCTGGTGCACGAGCAACTCTACCGAACGGAGAACCTGTCCAGCATCGGACTGCGGGAATATCTGCGACAGCTTGCCAACAACCTGATAAGCGTGAACCGACCGCTCTCGATGCGCGTGACGCTGAGATTGGATGTGGAGGATCTGTACATGGGTATCGAGAGCGCGATTCCGTTCGGGTTGGTCGTCAACGAACTCGTTTCCAATGCCTACCGGCACGGCTACCCGGCCGAGGGCGACGTCGGGGAAATCGTGGTGCGGGTCACGGCCCTGCCGGACGAGCGCGTTTGCCTGGAGGTGAGGGACGACGGGCGCGGCCTGCCCGCCGACTTCGCACCGGGCAAGGGAGAGTCCCTGGGCATTGAACTGGTCATGACGCTCGCAAAGCAGCTGGGCGGCGAGCTGACTTGGGATGCGGCCTACCGGGGAGCGCGCTTTGCTCTGACGTTCAAGCCCGAACCACTCCCGGCGGGAAGATTAGTGGCGTGATGTCCCGCGCCAAGGCTCCGCGAATTTTCGTCGTCGAGGACGAGGCCGTCATCGCGATCGATCTGCAGGAGCGGCTTGAGGCTCTTGGTTATGAGGTGTGCGGCACTACCGCGCGAGGCGAAACGGCAGTGCAGAGCATCTCCGAGTCGCGGCCGGACCTGGTGCTCATGGACGTCAAACTTGCCGGGTCGACGGACGGAGTGGAGGTGGCGCAGGAGCTGCGCGAGCATTCCGACGTGCCGATCGTGTTCTTGACAGCCTATTCCGACCCGGAGCTGCTCGCGCGCGTGGCGCGGACCAACTGTTACGGCTATCTGGTGAAGCCTTTCGAAGAGCGCGAGCTGCACGCGACGCTCCAGGTGGTGCTGGCCCGGCACGCCATCGAGCGCGAACTGCGGGAACAGGTCACCGTCGACGCCTTGACCGGGCTGCGCAACCGGCGCTTCCTGAATCAGGTACTTCCGATGGAGGTCAGCCGTGCACGCCGCGAGCGCCAACCCCTTGCGGTCGTCATGATCGACATCGACAACTTCAAACAGCTTAACGATACGCACGGGCACGACGCGGGCGACCACGTCCTCCAGTACATAGCATTCACCCTCCGCGGCGCGGTGCGCGCGAGCGACCTCGTGTGCCGCTACGGCGGCGATGAATTCACCATGGTCATGCCCGACATGGACGCCCGCGGGGCGGCGCAAAAGGTGCGCTCGGTTTGCTCCGTGATCCGGGAAAGTGGATTAAGCTACCGCGGCGTGCGCCTGACCTTTACAGTGTCGGCGGGCGTGGCCGCACTCCCGTTGCTCGGCGGGACCCCCGAGGACCTGCTGCGCGATGCGGACGCTGCCCTCTACCGCGCGAAGCAGGAAGGCCGCGACTGGGTGCACGAGGCCGAAATCCGATAGGGGTTCTTCGTTGTGGCGCTGGCTACGCCCAGCATCGGGGTCAGGTCATCGCCGTGGCAATGCCATCAAGCGGCTGGAATCGGCACCGGACCCAGTGGTGGCCGTGGATTTGGTCATTGGCTCCGGGAAGGTGATGGCGAAGAAACCGTGACCCGGCGCGTAGCGGATGAGCGAACGTTGTACTTCTTTTTCGGACCGCCCGCGGGATATGCCGTCGAGCCCATCTACTGTCAATAGAGCGCCGCCGACGGGTGGCAGGCGGAACCGTACCGCCCGCGCTGACCGGGACGGATCCGCGCCCTGTGGCTTCCGTCGACTGGGGTGACAATCTCGAAGAAATGACCTGGTCGATCGACTCCGTCATCCGCGTGGAAACCACGCCGTTCACCGTGCTCCCCGCTGTGCTCGATGATCCGAGTCCCCAGCTGGGATTCGAATTTTCTCGGATTCAACCTGTGTACGCTGCCACGCAGCTTCAAGTCCCCGGAGCGCGGATGCCTACTGAAGTTCCCAGGCAACCACAATCCGCAGGAATGGGGTCACGGCGCTTGCGTGGGCGATCGGCCGCTGCCGGGCCGCCTTCATCCCGGAAGCCAAAATGTTCAGGTTGTCCAAGTTCCAGAGTACGTGTAACTTAATACCCTCAAGGTCCGGTCGGGAATGAGGCGGGACCCCAACGACATGGTACGGAGTGATTGATTCATGAAGGAAAATCTGTTGGGTTGCGGATTGTTGATTGCGCTGGGTCTTTCTCCGGGCCCCGGGGCAAACGCAGCCGACATAGGAAATAGCGGCAGCGGGAAAGCCCTGCTTGCCTCGGCGGCGGATTCCATGGGCACGGTCCGAGCCGAAGACCGAATGCTCGAGGGCTCGAAATACACCCGCGAGGCCTCGTGTATTCCCAGCGGCGGCGTGACCCGGTCGCAGATCGTTCTCGCCACCATGTCCTACCTGAAGCAGAATCCTCAGCACCGCAGCCTTCCCGCCGGGGCTTTGCTGCGCCAGGCGCTTCGCCAAGCGTATCCTTGCCCTGAATGATCCGCGAATCCGGCGGTTAGTGACCGCCGGCGGCGTCGCCCGGATCCCTCTCTCCTGGCGTCGAACGCCCGCTGGATAGGGCAATCGTTTTCAGTTTCTCCCGGTCGAGCGTCTCGCAGCAGTGCTCCCCCTCCGGAACCATCAGTCCCTGGCGCTTGAACTCGGCAGTTATGCGGCTCACAGTCTCGGTGGTCAGGCCGAGCATGGCAGCCATGTCCTCCCGGCCGGGAATGACACAGTTCTCGCCAATACCGCCGGTGGTCATGTAGAGCAGCAGCCGCGCCACCCGGGCGTGGGCGGTCCCCGTCGAGAACTCCGTCAGGAACAGGTCCGCGTTGTCCAGGCCGTCCTGCCATTGCCGAAACAGCTTGGCGGCGAGTTCCGGGTTTGCGTCGATGCGCTTCCTGAGCTCGTCCACGGACATGCGGCAGGTCTCCAGCCGCGTCAGCGCCGACACGGTGTGGCGGCAGGAGTCCCCCAACAGCAGCTCGAGGCCGACGGCGTCGCCGGGCCGCACCAGCCTGACAATGCGCTCCTCTCCGCTCTCACCGGTCTTGATCAGCTTGGCGATTCCGCCCCGGACGATGTGCAGGTAAGGCTCCCGGTCGCCCTCGTGGAAGACCGTGGCCTTGGGAGAGAAGCTCACGAGCCGGAAGTGGGTGATGAGTTCGGCCCGGTCCCTGCCGGCCACCAGGGAGAAAATGGAGCGCTTGATGGCCGGGCAACCGTGGCAATCCGCCATGGTCACTATCCGGACTTCCTGAGCGCCATCAATGCTGGTAAGCGCCATTAGGTTGCCCCACACGCCGTGTATTCTGGGAATTGGCAATTAATTCTAGCATCCAGCCATCCTTCCACGTCCCATCCTCCCGCCCCGAAACCGTCTTCGGGGGCCGATCCGAGGTAGTCCGTACCGTTTACGCAACAGCCGTTTGCCGCGCCACCTGTCACGCATTAGAATCGCGGCAAACTCCGTAACGGGCCAAAATTCAGCAGGGAGCGCGCCAATAATGAGAAACGGTTTCAAGTCCCGATTGGTGCTCATTGCAGCAGCGGCGATCGTTGCAGGCGGCGCTATCGCTCAGGAAGAGCAGCCCGAATCCGTCGCCCCTCCGAAAGGGGGCGGCCTTTCGACCCGGGAAGGAACCGAAACCACCATCGGCAAACCGCCCGGGACGGAAGCCCCCGCCGAGCCTGGCGCCGCGCCCGTGAGAAGAACGCAACCCGCCCAGCGATCTCCGGAGCGGGCCGCCCCCTATCAGGCGGGTTCCTTCCTGCTTTATCCGGAGCTCGGGATGGCGCTGATGTATGACAGCAACGTTTTCGCCACCAACGATGCCCACGTCAGCGATTGGGCGACGACCATGTCCCCGGCGCTTTGGCTGCAGTCTAACTGGGACCAGCATGCGCTGAACTTCTACGGCGCTGCGGACCTCACCTACTACCGGGACGAGGACAACGAGAATACCCAGGACTGGCGCCTCAGCACGGAGGGAAGGTATGACTTCACGCGGGACGCCAATGCCTATGGCGGCGCGTGGTGGTCCCGGGACCACGAGGACCGGGAGTCGCCTGACGGGCGTAACGGCCTGTTTCCCACGCTGTACTATACGTTTGCCGGTTACGGCGGATATTTCCAGCAGTTCCACGAGTTCTCGGTGCGCGTCGGAGGACGGGCCGAGCATCTCACGTTCCAGAACGTCGCAACGGCCAGTCCCGGCTTTCCCGTTCTCATCAACGACGACCGGGACCGCTGGCGCTATACCGGAGGCGCCCGATTCGGCTACGAGTTTACCCCCCGGTTCGAGGGGTTCGTGCAACTTGCCGTCGACAATCGCCGCTATGACCGCAAGCCCGATGACTTCGTGGTTACCGGCGGAGGATTCTTCCGGGACTCTGATGGAGAGCGCGCGTACGTCGGCGCCCGCTTCAACGTCCCCCGGGTCGTCAAGGCGGAAGCTTATGTGGGCTACCTGCACCAGGACTATGAGGATTCGCGGCTGGACGACGTAAGCAAACCCGGTTTTGGCGCCAACATCCTCTGGAATGCCGGCGACAAGACCCGCGTCAGTTTCTACCTGGACCGCACCATCGAGGAAACCACAGTTTTCCGGTCCGGATTCGTCGCCTCCAGCTACGTCAACACCTTCGGCGGCCTCACCGTCTCCCACCGACTTATCGACAAGCTGACCGTGTACGGCAACCTGTTCGCGTCCCGCGCCGCCTATCAGGGGATCGTGCGCACCGACGACTACGCCGGCGGCGCCCTGGGGGCCGCCTACCGGGTCAACAAGAACTTCCTGTGGGACCTGAGCTATTCCTACCGCCAGCTCAATTCTTCGGCTCCGCAGCCGATCGTGTCCGGCCCACTCCGGGCCCTGCCGGGCGAAGACTTCCAGCGCAGTCAGGTATTCCTGCGGGCGATCTTCTCCTTCGCCGAATGATCGAGTTTCCTGGATAAACAAGCCGCTGCCGAAACGACGCGGGGGGCTGTCAGCCCCCCGTTTTTTTTCGCCTCCATCATTAAGCGGAGCCAATAGCGCATAAAAATTACTTTTGGACGTCATTGCGCCCTGTCAATGACGCGACAAATGTCACCAACTAGCTTGAGAGTAAGCCGCGCGAGGGCATTTGCCCCGTGCGACGAGCGTGCACCGGGACGCTGGCGGCGAACGGAGAGTCCAAGACAGCGAACCGATGCTAATCGCAACTGCTTCTCTCAAATGGAGGCCGAACATGTCAAACTGGAAATTCGCATTGAAACCCCTGTTGATTGCGGGCGCAGCGGTGTTTACGGTGCTGGCGGCCCCGATCGCAGCGGACTATTTTGTGCCTGACTCGCCGATCGTGGCCCAGGCCCGCGCCGAGGAAGACGGCGGCGGCGGAGCCGGAGCCGATAAGAAAGGCGGTCACCACGGAGCCCGTCCCGCCGACAAAGGCGGCCCGAAATGGGAAGCGGGTTCGCAGCCCTGGCCGGAAGGCAAAGGGCCCCCGCCGGACAGCGACTACTGGAGCGGTGACGGACGGCCGCCCCGCTACGGCGGCGACCCCGACAAGATGGGAAAACCCGAGGCCGGCAGCCAGGGCGGCGCACCTCAATGGGCAGCCCAGGAACTGGTGGACATCGGCCGCCTGAACGTGGCCCGTTCTCCTGAGTCGGTGCTGCTGTCGGCGGAAGCCACCGCCATCGCCGAGATGGACCCGGCGGCTGCGGAAGCTTTCTACGCTGAGGCGGCAGCTATCCTGGTTGCGTATCAGTCTGCGACGACGGACGAAGCTAGGCTCGCATTGCAGAGCCAATTGATCGACCTGCTGTACACCGCGGGCGACTATCGCGTCGACTCGCCGGTGGCCAACCTGGCGTTCTACAACGACATCATGGTTGACGGCGTGGTGTACGCGGCCGACGGCGTGACGCCGCTGTTCAGCGCCCTGAACCCCGACGGCTCGATCGACACCGACCTGCAGGAAGCCTATGCGGCGATCTTCCTCGGCGGCGCGGCGGACAAGACCAAGCCGGTCCTGACCGAAACCGTGCATGCCGTGGATGTCATCTTCGAGCTCGAGGCGCCGACACCCATCGGTGAGACGCCCGTCAACCTGGACGAAGCGCAGGATGCGGCCGTGGCAGACGTAAGCGCGTTTGCCCAGGAAGCCATCGTGTACGTCCACGACAACCCTCTTGAGTAACCGGTAGTTACCCCCGCCTGGCGGCGCCGGGCGGGGGATACCCCAAGGAAAATTCATTGGGGACAAATAAGAAGGAGGCCCAGATCATGACGAACAGATTATCCAGACTTTCACAGCTTGTCCTTGCCTTGGGCATGGCGGGGCTGGTCTCGACAGGCCTGCCCATCGTGGCTGATTGGCTGGCCGTCGCGGGCGGCCTTGTGTCCGAGGTTCACGCTCAAGATACCCACGGACATACCGAAGGAGGCACCACCAGCCATGGCCACGCCGAAGGATCGAGCGGCGGCCCGCCCCCGTGGGCCGGAACGCCGGGTGGCAGGAGTGCATACGTGGGCGGCGGCACCACGGGTGGGCATGA